>CAUQDE010000322.1:0-2506 GCA_963516425.1 uncultured Kingella sp. | reverse complement strand
CCGGCACGCTCTCGGGCGCGCCCAAAGTGCGCGCGCTGGAAATCATCGAAGAGCTGGAAACCACCAAGCGCAACATTTTCGGCGGTGCGGTGGGCGTGTGGGGCTTTAACAACGACATGGACTTGGCGATTGCCATCCGCACCGCGATTGTGCAAAACGGCGAATTGTTCGTGAGCAGCGGCGCGGGCATCGTGGCAGACAGCGTGGAAGAAAGCGAATGGCAGGAAACGCAAAACAAGGCGCGGGCGGTGTTGCGCGCGGCGGAGATGGTGCAGGACGGGCTGGACAAATGATTTCAGGCTGCCTTGGAGCCATCCGAACCCTCCCATAGGCAGCCTGAAACCGCGCAGATGCGCCTCGCGCCAAGCAAAAAGCAAAACCAGATAAACAGATAAAGCCCGACCGTTTTTCAGGCTGCCGATTGGCATCGTTGCTTAAAAATAAAACGGCAACGCGAAAGCATCGCGCGTTTCACCCCCCCTTTTTTCAGGCTGCCTTATCCCCATAGGCAGCCTGAAAAGCGAAAACCGTGCAACTCTGCTAAAATCGCCCCCCTTTTTTTGCACGCACAGCCCAATCCCAACCATGCCCCCCGTCTTTATCGCCGTACTCATCGCCCTGCAATTTTTAATCTACTGCGCCGCCCGCGCCCTGCTGTGGCAATTCCGCATCCAAGCCCCCGCCCAACGCAAAACCCTCTATGTTCTCGCCTATGCGCTGTGCAACGGCTTCACCCTCGCCGCGCTCATCCTGCGCCAAAGCCTGCTGTTCCGGCTCAACGCCGCCCTACTGGTTGCCCTGCTCTATATCGCGCTCACCGGCCTTGCCGTGCTGGTTATCGGGCGCATCGCCCGCCGCCTCAGGCAGCCTGAAAAGCTCGGGCGCGAACTGCGCCGCATCGCCCCCGCGCTCTTCATCGCCCTGTTTGCCCTATCCGTTTACAACGCCTACACCCCCGTGGTGCACCGCGTCAGCATCCGAATCGACAAACCGCTCGCCCAGCCCGTCCGCATCGGCATGGCGGCGGACACCCACCTCGGCACGCTCGTAGGCGCGCGCCAGTTAGACAAACTCGCCCAAATCATGCAGCAGGAAAAAGCAGACATCATCCTGCTGCCGGGCGACATCATGGACGACGACATCGCCGCCTACACCGCCGAAAACATGAAGCCCCACCTTGCCAAACTGCGCGCCCCGCTGGGCGTGTATGCCACGCTGGGCAACCACGACTACTTTATCAACCCGCAAGCCATCACCCGCGCCATTGAAGACGCAGGCATCCAAGTGCTGCACGACCAAGCCATCCCAATCAACCAGCAATTTTGGCTGATTGGGCGACCTGACAACCTAGACACCCACCGCCTGCCCACTGCCGACCTTGTGCGAAAAACCAACCCCGCCCAACCCATCATCCTGCTAGACCACCGCCCCGACCACGTCGCCGAACACGCGCGCCTGCCGATTGATTTGCAAGTGTCGGGACACGTGCACAACGGGCAAATCTTCCCCGCCAACTTCATCGCCCAAACCATTTATCGCCCGCTATCCTACGGCTACCAAGCCATCGGCAACGGACACTTTATCGTAACCTCGGGCTACGGCTTCTGGGGCATCCCCTTTCGCCTCGGCTCGCAAAGCGAAGTGTGAATAATTGAAGTGCAGGGCAAATGAGCCTGTGCCACCGATGCTATAGCTGCACGCAATCAAGGCTTTCAGGCTGCCTCATGCACTCTTGATTACACCGTAACACCCCCCACCTAACGGCAGCCTGAAACCAAACGGAGCCCCGTCATGAACACCATCCGAGACTACCTGCAAACCCAAGCCCTCACCCTCAACCCCGACAGCATCGCCATCGCCCGCGCCGCCACCCAAGCCGTCATCGCCCACGGGCAAGCCCACATCGAGCGCAGCATTTTGCAACCCAAACACCTGCCCGAAAACATCAGGCAGCCTGAAAACGAAGCCCTGCTCAAACAACTCTACATGGCGCTGGACTCCGCCCACAGCCAACACCCCAACCAAACCACCGCCCTTTACGGCAACCACATCCCCAGCCAAAGCCTGATTCGCCTGATTCAACACGGCGCAGCCATAGAAGAACGCATCCCGCTTACCGAACACCACTACTGGCAACATCTCCCCGCCCGCACCGCGCAATCAGGCTGGGCGCAAATCGCCCCCAACACCCAACAATGGCTTGCCAACGGCGAACTGCACGGCACGCACAACCTGCGCAGCCCCAGCCAAACCAGCCTGCCCATCAGCAACGAAGACGGCATCGTGTACGGCGTGCTGCACCTAGAAACCGCCGCCCCGCTCACCGATGAGCAACTTGCCCATTGGGTAGGCGTAGCCCTTGGCATCCATGCCACCCTAAGCCACCTGCTGCCGCCAGCCCAAAGCGCAGATGAATAGGCAGCCTGAAACGCAGTTCAGCGTAGCTAAAACCCTTTTCAGGCTGCCTGCCCCCCGATGCAGCCTGAAACCATAAACCCACTAACCA
>CAUQDE010000321.1:0-2518 GCA_963516425.1 uncultured Kingella sp. | reverse complement strand
CTGAGCCGTGGCAAACGTCGCATTCTTCGTAGGTGGGGATGGTGATTTGGCGTTTCACGCCCGTGGCGGCTTCTTCCAGCGTGATTTCTACACGATAGCTGATGTCTTCGCCTTGATAATTGGGCTGGCGAGAACCGCCTGCGCCGCCAAACATTTGGCTGAATATGTCGCCAAAATCAAAACCTTGCGCGCCGCCAAATCCGCCGAAGCCGCCAAATCCGCCACCAAAATCGCCTGCGCCTGCGCCGCCAAAACCGCCTTGTTCAAAGGCGGCGTGTCCGTATTGGTCGTAGGCAGCTTTCTTTTGCGGGTCGGATAGGGTGTCGTAGGCTTTTTGGATTTCTTTGAATTTTTCTTCGGCTTCTTTGTTGTTCGGATTGCGGTCCGGGTGGTATTTCATTGCCAGTTTGCGGTAGGCTTTTTTGATTTCGTCTTCGCTTGCGCTGCGGGCTATGCCTAGGGTTTCGTAAAAATCTTTGCTCATGGTTGTGTGTCTTTGGGTTGGTTAAATCGGATGCGGGGCTATATGGGGGGCGTGGGGCGAAAATCAAGGTTGGCGGCGGGGTTTGTTTGTCGGAGGCAGCCTGAAAGCGGGGGTATTTGTTTTTGCTTCGGACGCTGTTTCAGGCTGCCTTTGCGTGTGCCGCTTGATGGGCTGCAGCGGGATGTGGGCGTAGCGGGGGTTGTTGTGGCAAACAAGCGGAGTCAGGCAGCCTGAAAACTATTGCGCGGCAAGCAACACGACGGCTTGCGCTTCAATGGCTTCTTCGCGCCCGAGATAGCCGAGTTTTTCGTTGGTTTTGCCTTTGATGTTGACGCAGTTTTCAGGCAGCCTTAAATCGGCGGCGATGTTGGCGCGCATGGCGGCGATGTGGGGGCGCAGCTTGGGCTGCTGGGCAATCAGCGTGCTGTCCACATTCACCACGCGCCAGCCTGCTTGCTGCACGAGGGCGTAGGCTTGGCGCAGCAGGTGGCGGCTGTCGGCGTTTTTGTGTTCGGCGGCGGTGTCGGGGAAGTGCGCGCCGATGTCGTTGAGCGCGGCTGCGCCCAACAGGGCATCGGTGATGGCGTGCAGCAGGGCATCGGCATCGGAGTGTCCTTGCAGGCCTTTGGGGTGGGGGATGTGTACGCCGCCGAGAATCAGCGGGCGGTTGGGCACGAGGGCGTGAACGTCGTAGCCTTGTCCGATGCGTAGGGTCATGGGGATTCCTTTGTGGTGGGGGTTAGAGGCAGCCTGAAAACGGGTGTTCAAGGCTGTTTGGGCTTCGTTTGTTGTAGCTTCGCCAAACGCTGTTTCAGGCTGCCTATCGGGCGATAAACAAACTTTCTATACGGGCATCGCGGCGAAACTTTTTGCTGTGCAGCGGCAGCCTGAAACGGGCGGATGGGATGTTGCCAAAATCGCCGCCGCGCACGCGGATGTTGAGCCATTTGGGCTGCCGGGCGAAACGGGCAACGGAGCGCATTTCCACTTCGCTCATCTCAATATCGCGCACGTTGCCCAGCGTTTTTTCGGCATCGTGTAATGTCATGTGGGGGTGGATGCCGTTGGCAGTATGGCAGGCGGGTGATGGCGTTTCCAGCCATGTGATTTGGCTTGTGTTGTCGTCCAGCAGGGCAAAAATTTCAATGTTGTTGGGCAAGGTAATCAGGGTAATGTCGCCCACTTCGGCATCGGCTTCACTGTTAATTTTGGCTTGCGGATGGGCGTGTTTAACTTGCGCCAACGTTTGCCCAAGCTGGATGCCCGTGATGTTGTGGGGCGTAATGACGCAGGCGTGGACAATGGGCGCGGCGAGTAGAGCGAGAGTAAATAAGATTTTGGGGAACATGGTTTTATCCGTGCATAATAGGCAGCCTGAAAGGCGGGGTAGTGGTTTCAGGCGTAAGGCAGCCTGAAAATAGGTTTACCACGCCAAGGGCAACGCCACACCATAGCGCCCAGACCAGCAGCGGCAGATGGGACGAAACGCTGTTTCAGGCTGCCTACTGCGGTTCAGCCGCCAACCGCCCCGCCCAAATTCTATCCGCCGCGTCAATCGCAGCCGCATCGCGCAGCACGCCGTTGCCAAACCAAACCAGCGCAGGGGCGTTGCTGCTATCGTGTCGCTTGCACACGCGCTGCTCTGCGCCGTTTTCCAGCCATTGCGCGCACCAATGCGTGCTGCCTGAAACGCTTGCGGGGTCGTTTTGCCATTGGCTGCGATGGGCGGTCAACCAGTTGCGCCAAGCCGTTTGGCGTTTTTCGCCTGCGCGGCGGGCAATCGGCAGCGTGCGGTTGCCGAGGCTGTCGTGGTAGATGATGAGTTGCAGATTTTGCGCGGTAAAGTTTTCGGGCAGCGTGGCTTGGCAGGCGGTGAGCAGCAATAAGGCAAAAAGGGCAGGGCGGTTCATGGCGGTTCAGACGGCAAAAAATGAGCGTAATATAGCATATTCGCCCCAATAGGCAGCCTGAAAAAAAACAACGGGAAAGTGCTGGCTTGCGATTGAAGCAATGTTTCAAATAAGATTGACATGG
>CAUQDE010000320.1:0-2528 GCA_963516425.1 uncultured Kingella sp. | reverse complement strand
GAAGCCGATGTCGGTAGGGGTGTTGCAATTCATGCCGAGTAGTTGGCACATGGGGTGTTCCTTGTTGGGGGTGGTTGTGGTTGGGTGATTGGTTGTTTTAGCTTCGCTGAAACTCGCTTTGCTCATTTTAGCTTCGCAACTCCGCTTCGCTACGCAGGCTGCCTATTATTTTCAGGCTGCCTGAAATGTAAAATGTGATTATAATGCGATTTTTACTTATGGAAATCAACAAAAAATGCGTTTTCACCCTGATGTGATGGGCGTGGACAATCTCGCCGCACAAATCCGCAAAATCCCCAATTTTCCCAAAGACGGCATTCTGTTTCACGACATCACCACCGTATTGCAAAGCCCCGAATATTTCCGCTTGCTGGTGGATTTGTTCACCTATCACTACATGGGGCAAAAAATAGACGTGGTGGCAGGCTTGGAAGCGCGTGGATTCATTATCGGCGCGGCGTTGGCGTATCAGCTAAACGTGGGCTTTGTGCCCATTCGCAAAAAAGGCAAGCTACCGTTTGACACCATTTCGCAAACCTACGCGCTGGAATACGGCGAAGCCACGGTAGAAATTCACAAAGATGCCATTCGCGAAGGCAGCCGCGTGTTGTTGATTGATGATTTGGTGGCAACAGGCGGCACGATGCTGGCAGGGGTGGAGTTGATTCGTAGGCTAGGCGGCGAAGTGGTAGAAGCCTGCGCCATTTTAGAATTTACCGATTTAGACGGCGGCAAAAAAATCCGCGAAAAAAACGTACCCTTGTTTTCATTGCTGAAAAACGACGGGTCGATGTAACGCCATCCCGAAATATAAAAACAGCTCAATCCACGCGATTTGAGCTGTTTTGGTTTTTAGCTTTGCAGAAGCTCGTAAACCCGCTTTCAGGCTGCCTTAGGGTTATTCGTCATCCGGGCGTTCGCGGTATAACACCAACAGTTTGCCGATATGCTGCACCAACTGCGCCCCTGTTGCTGCGCACAATGCTTCGCAAATCAGCAAACGCTCATCGCGCTCGTCGCCTAACACGCGCACTTTAATCAATTCATGTGCACGCAATGCTGTTTCCGTTTCGCAGATAACCGCCTCGGTCAAACCATGCTGCCCCACCATTACCACAGGGTTCAAATGATGCGCCCGCGCACGCAACGCCAAAATTTCTTGTTTGCTCAAAACAGGTTTCTTTTCCATTCAGTTCTCATTGTTTAGTGTTTACAAAATCAAGCGCGATTATACGCGAAAATCAGAAAAACTTGCGCTCAATCGCCAAACATTATTATAATCCGCCGTTTTGTAACCTTGCTGCCCGCAATCGCATGGCGGGCGGCTGTTTTTTAACCAACCGTAAGGAGATAACATGCGTCATTACGAAATCGTGTTTATCGTTCATCCAGACCAAAGCGAGCAAGTGCCCGCTATGGTTGAACGCTATAAATCCATGATTACTGAAGCAGGTGGTAAAATCCACCGCTTGGAAGACTGGGGCCGCCGCCAATTGGCTTACCAAATCAACAAATTGCATAAAGCGCATTATGTGTTGATGAACATTGAAGCCACTCCCGCAATCATCGAAGAATTGGAAACAGGTTTCCGCTTCAACGATGCGGTATTGCGCCATCTAACAATCCAAAAGAAAGCAGCCGTAACCGAGCCATCTGTGATGATGCAAGGCGAAAAATCTAAAAATTTGCTTAACGGCGAAGCTGCTAGCGAAGAAACTGCTGAAGCCTAATTGAATAATCAATTCCAGCTTACCGCGCGATTGCATAAAGTTGATGTTTTGCGCTACACACCCGCAGGAATTCCTGTATTGGATGTGGTGCTACAACACGAAAGTATGCAAGAAGAAAACGGTTTGCAGCATCAAGTGAAATTTGAATTGCCTGCAA
Source organism: uncultured Kingella sp. (assembly GCA_963516425.1). Classification (GTDB taxonomy): domain Bacteria; phylum Pseudomonadota; class Gammaproteobacteria; order Burkholderiales; family Neisseriaceae; genus Kingella_B. Next base: position 641 of record CAUQDE010000320.1, on the reverse strand, counting down.
AAATTATCGGTGAGCAAGCCCAAGCATGGCAACACAAAGTCGGCGCAATGGTTGAAGTAAGTGGCTTTTTAGCCCAACGCAGCCAAAGAATTTTCCGCCTTGTGTTGCGAATTCAAAATATTCAAGAATATAAAGGTTAAACGACATGGCTCGTCAAACATTTAAACGTCGCAAATTCTGCCGTTTTACGGCTGAAAAAATCCAAGAAGTGGATTACAAACAAGTTGATTTGCTGAAAGATTTCATTACTGAAAACGGCAAAATCATTCCCGCTCGCATCACTGGCACAAAAGCGCACTATCAACGCCAATTGGCTGTTGCTGTGAAACGCGCTCGTTTCTTGGCTTTGTTGCCTTACACTGACCAACATAAATAATTAGGAGTTCACATTATGCAAATTATCTTGTTGGAACGCGTTGCTGGTTTGGGCAACTTGGGTGATGTGGTAACCGTGAAAAATGGTTATGCGCGCAATTTTTTGATTCCTACTGCCAAAGCCAAACGCGCTACCGAAGCAAACTTAAAAGAGTTTGAAGCACGCCGCGCTGAATTGGAAGCGAAACAAGCGGCAATTTTGGCTGATGCGCAAGCGCGTCAAGCTAAATTGCACGGTCAAACCATTACCATCGCGCAAAAAGCGG
>CAUQDE010000319.1:0-2530 GCA_963516425.1 uncultured Kingella sp. | reverse complement strand
CCTTTTTATCATGCAGCGGCGGCGCGGTTTCGGCAAAGGATTGCAGAAGAATGCAAGGCGGGGAAAGAGCAGAAGGCAGCCTGAAACCCAACCCAATGGAGCGTCGGCGGCTCGCCGACATTTCGGCAACCAACGCAGCCCATGTTTACATCAATCGCCCGATGGCGACGAGCCGTCGCCGCTTCATCCCTTTTCAGGCTGCCTTTGCCCCCACCCAATCAACATCACAATCATCATCCCCAAACACCCCAAAAGCAGCCTGAAAACACATTTTGCCGATTTTCAGCCTGCCTTATTCGTTTTACCATCACACCCCCATCCCCATTCAACAGCACAAGGAGCGAATCATGTATTTTGTTAATGCCAACCACGACATCCGCGATGCCAGTCTCAACATCGCCCTAGAAACCTATTTGGTAGAAAACCGCCTAGTGGACGAGCCGATTTTGCTGTTTTACATCAACTACCCGTCTATTATCGTTGGGCGGCATCAAAACGCCATTGCCGAAGTCAACCAACCCTATCTAGATGAACACAGCATTCAAGTTGTGCGCCGAATGTCGGGTGGCGGCGCGGTGTATCACGATTTAGGCAATCTGAATTACTGCTTTATCAAAGACGACGACGGCTCAATCGGCGATTTTGACCGCTTCACCCGCCCCGTTATAGCCGCGCTGCACGACTTAGGCGCAACAGGCGCCGCCTTGCAAGGGCGCAACGACTTGCTAATAGACGGCAAAAAATTCTCAGGCAACGCCATGTATGTGCGCGGCGGACGCATGACCGCACACGGCACCATCCTGTTTGACTCCAACCTAGACGAAGTAACCCACGCGCTCAAACCGCGCAAAGAAAAAATCCAATCGCACGGCATCCAATCCATCCGCAAACGCGTAACCAACATCAAATCCTATCTGTCCGCGCCATACCAAAATCTCACCACGCCCGAATTTCGTGATATTTTGCTGCTGCGCATCTTTGGCGCAGCGCAACGCAGCGACATCAAAGAATACGTGTTAAGCGAACACGATTGGCAAAAAGTGCACGCCCTGCGCGCCGAACGCTTTGCCAACTGGGATTGGAACTACGGCAAATCGCCCGAATTCACGCTGCAATACCACCAAAAATTCCCCGCAGGCTTGGTGGAATACAAATTGAACGTGGAACACGGGCGCATCAAAGCCATCCGCATTTTTGGCGATTTTTTTTGGCACAGGCGACATCGGCGATTTGGAACGCGCACTAATCGGCACGCCCTACGCGCAGCAATATTTTGGCAATATTGAAGCCCAAGCCTTGGCGGCGTTGCTGGTGGATGGGGTTTATGATGAGTAGGGCAGCCTGAAAAATAAGTCTATGCGTTGTTGGCATGAACAGTATTTTGTTTAGTTAAATGAGTGAATTATGAGTAAGCAACTGGAAACTAATCGGGTAAAAAAATTACGGGATGGTATGCAAGAGAAATGGCGGCAGCTATGCGATTGGTTTGAAAAAGAATCAAGGGCGCGACTAATTTTCTTGATTGCCGCATTGGAAATTGAAATTCTAATATTTATTTATATTCGTCAATCAGTTATGGATATAAGTAATTGTTCAGAGTTTTGCCAAAGCTTTTTTAAGAGTCCAGGGATTTGGACATTTATGACTTTGCTTATTTCTTCACCCATTGCTTTTGCAATTTGGCATTTTCGCGATGCCAATACCCAGCAACAAATTGCGAATCAGCGCAAAGATGTGAACCTGAAAGAGTTTCAGAAAATTGCCGAATGGGTAAGTGGAGCGCATTTGGTGGAGGAGGAGCTTACCGAAAAAACAAAAACTATCTCAAAGAGAACAGAACAAGAGAGTTCAACAGAACAAGAAACTACCCGTGAATACAGCAGGCAGCCTGAAAAGCAAAATATCACCACATTCAGTAAACAAGACGGTGCGGTTGGTTTGCAGATTGCCGCCGTTTATATGCTGCTGCCGTTTTATCGCGGCGACCACGGTGAAGACTTTCGCCGCCCCGCGTTTAATCTGCTTACTGCGGCTTGGTTGTCTTTGTTTAGCAAAGTGGATGATATAGAAACAGGGCAGGAATTAGCGAAGCAACCGTTAGCGGTGGCGATTACGGAAGTGTTATTTGCGGAGGGTGGACTGGTTTATTCCACAGAAGCGAAATACGAACACCTACTTGTTAATCTTTATTTGCCTTTTGTGAATTTGAATATGTCGGGGTTGAGTGAAAAAGCATCAAAGGTTTTTGTTGGCAAGAACTGCCAAGGAATTGATTTGCACGGTGCATTATTACGAGAAGCTCATTTTGAAGGGGCGAATTTAGAGGGTGCTCATTTTGAAGAAGCTAATTTGATGTTAGCTCATTTTGAAAAGTCTGGTTTGGAGGTAACTAATTTAAGGAACGCTCATTTTGAAGGAGCTAATTTGCGGAAAGCCCATTTTGAAGGAGCTAATTTAGTGTTAGCTCATTTTGAAAAGTCTAATTTGAAAGTAACTGATTTGAGAAATGCTTATTTTGAAGGGGCTATTT
>CAUQDE010000318.1:0-2537 GCA_963516425.1 uncultured Kingella sp. | reverse complement strand
TGGCTGGTTTGCGGAAACAAATTCATCATCCCCGCTGTTTTGAAGCGATAACCCTTGCTAACCAGCACCGCTGCATCCCGCGCAAAAGTGGCGGGATTGCACGAAATATACACAATGCGCCGCGGCAAAAAAGGCGCGTGCAAAGCCTGCACCACGGCGTAAGCCCCCGCGCGCGGCGGGTCTAGCAGCATTTTGTCAAAGCGCCCCAGCGCGGCGAGCGTTTCGGGCGTGGTGGTGAACAAATCTGCTGTGGCAAATTGCGCGTTGTACAAACCATTGGCGCGGGCGTTGGCAACAGCGCGTTGCGTGAGCGCGGCGCTGCCTTCAATGCCGACTACTTCGGCGGCGCGCGTGGCAAGCGGTAGGGTGAAATTGCCCAGCCCGCAGAACAAATCGGCGATGCGCTCGTGCGGCTGCGGATCAAGATAGCGCACGGCGCGGGCTACCATAATCTCGTTCAACGGCAGATTGACTTGCGTGAAATCGCCCAGCTGAAACGGCATGGTTAAGCCAAACTCAGGCAGCCTGAAAAACAGCGGCGGCGCATCTTTGGGCGACACGGCTTGCGGTTTCAGGCTGCCAATTTGTTGCCACACTTGCCATACTTGCTCGCCACGATTAAGGCAACCTGAAAGCTCGCGCAACACGTTTTCAGGCTGCCTTTTGTTGCTCACAATATTGACCACGTTCACCCGCTCACCCACGCTGATTTCCACGCTACCCAGCCCCACTTTCGGCTGCTGCTGCACCATCTTTTGCAGCGCCGCGCGGATGATGCTCAGGCAGCCTGAAACATGGCGCGGCAGCAGCAAGCATTGCTCAATGCCCACAATCTTATGGCTGCGCTTGGCTTGGTAGCCCAAAATCACATCGCCATTGGCGCGGGTGTACACCGCAAGGCGCGTGCGGCTGCGGTAATGCCACGGCGCACCGTAAACAGGCGGCAGCAGGCTTTCAGGCTGCACCTTGCCGATGCGCTGCAACTGCTCTTCAAACACGCGCTGCTTCATGGCAACCTGCGCAGAAAATTCAACGTGCTGCATCGCGCAGCCGCCGCAATCGCCATAATGCGGGCAAGCGGGCGCGCGCCGATAGGGCGACGGCTGGACAATTTGCGCGACTTGTGCTTCGGCAAAATGGGCTTTGTCTTGCGTGATGCGAATTTGGGCGATTTCTTGCGGCAGGGCGTTGTTTACAAAAACAGTTTTGCCATTGAGCTTGGCAACGCCGCGCGATTCATAATCAAGCGAAAGGATGTGGGCAGTGGTCATGGTGGTTAAAAATGTTGTGCGGCTGCAACAATAAAAATTGTTCGTCAAAATAAACGATTATTTTCGCATAAAACTGCGCCCAACTAGCGTATCATGGCGAATTCTTTTGTTTGTACATTTCTCATCTCTCTTTATGAAACACTCTTTATTTAGCTTGAGCGCGATTGCGCTGGCTTCATCCGCTTTTGCGGCGCAAACAACCCCTGTGCCCGATATTGCTCCCGCGGCAGAAGGCTACCAAGTGGTGATCAACATCCCACAACAGCGCTTGTTTTTGTTTAAAGACGGCAGCCTGAAAAAAGTGTATCCCGTGGGCGTGGGCAAAGCGATGTCGCAAACCAATATCGGTGAGCACAAAATCGGGCCCAAAGCGTTTAACCCCACTTGGCATATTCCACTTTCCATCCAAAAAGAACGCGGTGATGGCGTGAAAAGTGTGCCGCCTGGCCCGAAAAATCCGCTGGGCCCCGTGTTTGTGCGCTTGGGCAATCCGCGCTTGGGGCTGGGCATTCATGGCACCAGCAATCCTGCCAGCGTGCCTGGCGTGGTGAGCCACGGTTGCGTGCGCATGAAATCGCCCGATGCGCTGGAATTCGCCAAAACCATCCACACAGGCTCGCCTGCCACGGTGAGCTATGAGCGCATCGCGTTAAACCAAGACGACGCAGGCAATTTGTGGCTGGCGGTGTTCCGCGATCCTTACAAAAAAGGCAGCCTGAAAACCACAACGCTGAAACAAAGCATCGCCGCTTGGAGCGAAGCGAATGGGCATAGCATTAGCAACGCCAAAATTGACGCAGTGATTAAAGCGCAGGCGGCTAAACCCATTTGCTTGACTTGCTCGGGCAAGGGCGCGCGCATTCAAGGCAGCTTGACTTCCATCGCATGGAAAAGCGGCTCGGCTGATTTGACCGCACCTTACGGCGGCATGTCGGTTCGTCCTGATGAGCAGCAGGATGAAGTGTTGCCAGAAGGCAGCGAAATTGAGATTGATGCTTCCGATAGCGAGAAAATCAACAATTTCAAAGGCACTTCGGTGTTTGACGACACAGGTGCGGTTTCTTTGAAAGCGTTGGAGCAGTAAGACGGCAACAGTTTGAGTGAACAATAAGGCAGCCTGCAACACACTGGCATCAAAACCCATATTACCAACCTTTCTTTATTAAGAGACAAAAATGACCGACGCACACAAAATCTACACCGCATGGACGCAGATGTGGAACGGCCATCTCGATATTGCCGACGAACTGTTGTCGCCCCATTTCA
>CAUQDE010000317.1:0-2564 GCA_963516425.1 uncultured Kingella sp. | reverse complement strand
CCCAAATCGGCAAGCATTTGGCGGATGTGGCTGCTTTCGGCGGAGGGCTGGGCAAGGTAGTGTGCGCCGCTGGGGGCGGTTAAGGGCGTTTTCAGGCTGCCTAAATAGGCGTAGGCGGCGTTGTTGCCGTTGCGTTCAAAGCCTTCGGCGATGCAGAAATTGGTGTAGCCATTGCGGGCAAAATACCACGCGGCGGAAAGCGCGGCGGCTCCGCTGCCCAGTATCAGCGTTTCGCAAAGGTGTTCGCGGCTGGGGGCGGCATTGAGCTGCCCGTCGCGCAGTAGGTGGGCAAGCGGCAAGCCGACTTTGTTGATGGAAATGCTGGGCGGGCGCGAAAGATAGCGGTAGCCCAGCCATGATGCGGAAGCGGCGGTGGCGAGGGTGGCGGTGGTTTGCAAGAATTGGCGGCGGTTCATGGTGGATGTTGAGGCAGCCTGAAAACGGCTTGGATGGGTAGAAAGGGAAAGGCGAATTTTACAACGGATGGTGGGCTTTATCCGCTTTCGCTGTGCCAACCTGCTTTTCAGGCTGCCTTTATGCCTTTCTTTCATATCTTTTAGAACGCCGCTTGGCATAACGAATATTCAAAACCATTCTTGGAAAACAAAATTTCAAAAGACTATGATTGCGCCGCATTGCCAACCGACAACCCACCCAAAGGAACACAATCATGTCAAAAAAACTGCTTTTCACCGTATCCGACAGCACGCCCCTGCCCGAGCTATACCGCCGCTTGGTGCAAGCCATCGACCTATTGGAACAACACATCGGCTATGCCCACAAACGCGCCCTGCCCACGGTAAAACAAGCGATTGACCACATGCGCCGCTTTGTGTCGGGCGAGCTGGGCACCGACGAAGGCGCGAAACTGTGGTTCAAAAAGCTCACCAAGCTCGCCGAAGAAGTGGGCGACATGACCCCCGAGCAATCCGCCTATGTTTTGGCCGCCGCCGAAGTGGGGCACGCCGCATCGCACATGGGGCATGTGAACATGGCCCTGAGCCGCGGCGGGCGCGCCGAAGCCGATGCCGAATATGTGAAACTGCAAACCGCCTATGTGAACTTCGCGTTTAAAGGCGTGGACGAATTTCTCGCGCTGGTAGACGGCAAAATTCAACCCAATTTTGCGTTTAACGATGAAGCCGTTGCGGCGTAAGCAAGAGCGGTTTCAGGCTGCCTTTATCGGCGCGCCCAAGGCAGCCTGAAAACATAAAAACTTTTCACTCACCTCAATCCCCCCAACGGAGCCACCCATGACCCCGCAGCAAACCCAGTTCAAAGCCGACCGCTTCTCCAACTACGCCTACGCCGTCATCGTCCCCCAAGGCGGCGCAAGCTACGCCGAGCAAGCCGCCGACATCGTCGCACAAATCCAACAACACTTTGCCGACAAACAAATCGTCCGCCAAACCGTGTTCCTGCGCGATGCCGACCGCCTAGACGAAACCGCGCAGCTCTTTGCCGCGCAACAAGGCGCAGCGCAGCCGCTGACCGCGTTTTTGAGCCAAGCTCCTGCCGACGGCAACCTGCTCGCCGCCGAAATCGTTGCCGTGTCGGGCGCAGAAGTTACCCGCGTAAACAAAGGCTTAACCAAAGTGCAGCACAACGGCATCACCTTCATCCACACCCAAGCCGATGCCTACTTGGGCGGCAAAGCCCCGCGCGAAAATGCCTACGCCGACACCCTCGCCGTGTTAAACGACAACATCGCTCTGCTCAAACAAGGCGGCGCAAGGCTGGAGCAAGTGTTCCGCACATGGTTTTACATGGGCAGCATCGTCGCTCCCGACAACCGCGCCGCCAACCAAGAACAACGCTACAAAGAACTCAACCGCGCCCGCACCGATGCCTTCGGCGACACCCAATTTCTCAAAGGCAGCCTGAAAACCCAACCCAACTTTGACGTGTACCCCGCCTCCACCGGCATCGGCATGGGCGGCGAAGACGTGGCATTGGGCAGCACCGCGCTGATTACCGAACGCGCAGACGTATTCACCCTGCCGCTAGAAAATCCCCGCCAAACCCCCGCCTTTGAATACGCGCGACATTACAGCCCCGAAACGCCCAAATTCGCCCGCGCGATGGCAGTGGTGTACGACAACCAAGCCGCCGTATTTGTGTCGGGCACCGCCTCCATCACCGCCTCCGAAACCCAACACATCGGCAACACCGCCAAACAAACCGAAGAAACGCTGCTCAACATCGCCGCGCTCATCGCCCCCGAAAACTTCGCCGCGTCAGGCTTCGCAGGCTACGGCGCAACGCTGCAAGATTTAGCCGTAGTCCGCGCCTATGTGAAACACGCCGCCGATTACGAAACCGTCCGCGCCGTATGCGAACGGCAGCTGCACGGCGTGCCCGTGGTGTACACCATCGGCGATGTGTGCCGCGACGATTTGCTGGTGGAGCTGGAAGCCGTCGCCCACATCCAAAAGGCAGCCTGAAAACAGTGAATGCAGCTTCTTAAATCCCATTCAACCCACAAAGGACAAAACCATGACCAAACTCTACGACATCACCGACTACTCGCTAGACCAACTCTACGACTACTACGAGCGCACCAT
>CAUQDE010000316.1:0-2570 GCA_963516425.1 uncultured Kingella sp. | reverse complement strand
AGCGTTCAAGATTTTGCGGCTTTCGTTGGTGCGACCCCAGCCTGTTGCGCTGTCCATGTTGAACACGGGTACGCGCATCAACTCGCGCATAGAAGGCACGCCGATAATCCGCATTTCGCCTGATTGACCGCCTGATAGGAAGCCGTAGTATTGGTCTAACTCGCCTGGGCCAACGTGGTAGTTCAAACCGCCCTCGGCAGAAGCAGTTGATGCGGCAACAGAAGCAGCAGGCGCAGCGTTAGAAGCACCTGCGTGTGCAGCAGAAGCAGGCGCGTTACCGCCGCTTTGCGCGCCACCAGAACAAGCTGCCAAGCCCATCAAGCCCACGCCTGATGCAGCAGCAGTACCTAAGAATTTACGGCGACTGAGTTTGTTGTCTGACATAGTGATAACTCCTATAAAGAGTGTTTGGTTAAATAAAAACAGGAGAGAGATGCCTGTTGTAGGTTTTCAGGCTGCCTATTGGGTTGCTGCATCAAAGGCAGCCTGAAAACCTAATCCGCTTTTTTCGGATTCTTCACAAATTGCACAACCTGCTCTTGCGGCTCGCTTGGAGCTTGCTGTGCTGCCAATTCCGCTTTGGCCGCGGCTTGTTTGGCTTTTTTCTTGTTGGTCGCCACCACTTGCGGGCAACGTGTTTGGTGGTTATACATCACTTGGCAATGCAAGCATTGGATACACTCGTTCGGGTTGATGTCGCCTTCGGGCGCAATCGCCTGCACGGGGCATTCGTGATTGCAAATCTGGCAAGGATTGCCGCACATCGAATAACGGCGCAACCAGTTAAAAATTTGCAATTTGGCGGGAATCGCCATCGCCGCGCCCAGCGGGCAAAGATAGCGGCAGAAAAAGCGTTCGATAAACAGGCTGGCAACCACCAACGCCACGGCAAAAATCACGAAATACCACTCGCGCACAAAATGCAAAATGATGGCGGTTTTAAAAGGCTCCACTTCGGCAAATTTTTCGGCTGTGCCCAATTCGTATAACGATATGCCAAAAAGCACCATAAAGATAACATATTTTAACGCAGTTAGGCGGGTATGGATGCCGAACGGGACTAAATATTGTTTTACTCCAAACTTTTTCGCAATCGCGCAGGCGATTTCTTGCAACGCGCCAAACGGGCAGAGCCAGCCGCAAAACGCGCCGCGCCCCCAAAGCAGCATACCGATGGCGGTGGCACTCCATAGTGTGAAGATGAAGGGATCCATCAAGAAATAATCCCAGCTAAACCCTGTGATTAAGGATGATGTGAACGTCATCACGTTTACAACAGACAGCTGCGCGTGCAAATACCAGCCCACATACACCAGCGTTACCGTCAAATACGCCAAACGGAAGCGGTTGAAGAATTTTTCGTATCTGACCAGCGTGTCTTGGAAAAAGAACACCGCGCTCAAAATCAGCAGCATTACGGCGATGGCGGCAACGTGGAAGCGTTTTTCCCACCACAGGCGTTTCCAAATCATGCGCTGCGGATTGTCTTCCGCGCCGGCATCGGCGGTGGCGATGTCGCCCGCAGGCGCGCTTGCGTTGGCAACGACGGCGTTGCCCGCAGGCGCAGAGGCAGCCTGAACAGGCGCAGGCGCATCAATCACCACAGGCTCGCCGTTGGGGTCGTCCACGGTAAATTCTTTGGGCAGCAAGTAGTTCAAATCAACGGTTACAAACGCTTTGTTTTGCACACTGATTTCGCGTTGCACCACCAGTTGCAAATGCCACGGCTCGGCTGCGTCCAGTTTTTCGTTTTCGGGAATCACAAACAGCGACACTTCTTTAAACTCGGGCGCGCCTGCGGCTTCCAGTTTCAGCAAGCGAGTGTGTTGCGCGTCGGTAAAGCGGAAGCCGTTATCGTTTTGCACCACCTCAATGCGGTCAAAAATACCGCCGCGCACATAACCCGAGCCTTTCCATGAATACACGCCCTCACCTGCCACGATAATCGCGGCTTGGTTGGGTTTCAGGCTGCCTTTGAGCCGCTCGTAGCCCTGTTCGCCCAACAGGCTTTTGCCGATGGAAGGCTGCGACACCACGGCGGTATATAAATTGATAAACGTGTCTTCGGGGTTGCCCGGTTCCGGTTTTTCGGCGGCGGCGGGGTTGTTTTGCTCCAACATTTTGTTGGCTTCGCCGATGCTGATGTGCAACTTGGCAACCGCGCCTTGGTCTAATAATTGTTGCCACGACAAGATGTCTTGTTTTTCCATATTGGGCAAACGATGCGGGCGGGTTTGCACGGTGTTATTGGCTGCGGCGGCGGGAGCTTTGCCGCCTTGTTTGGCCAATTCGGCGGTGATAATCCGCGCAGAACGCACGATGCTGTCGCCAATCACCACCACGGTAACGGTTGCGCCTGTTACGATGGGCGAGGGCGTTGCACCCGCTTGCGGCGGGTTTTTGGTGGGATTCATGCCGATGTAGCCGTCGATGAAAGTGTCCACTTTGGAGCGCGGAATGCCAATCAGCAAAATCGGCTCGTGGTGTTCCAGCATTTTCGCGCCCTTGATGGTGCCTTCGTTATCCAGCGCCACAATGGTGTCAATCGGTTTGCTGGAATAGCCGCGCGT
>CAUQDE010000315.1:0-2573 GCA_963516425.1 uncultured Kingella sp. | reverse complement strand
GCGGCATCGCCATCCCCACCGCCACGCAGCCTGAAACCGAAGCAGGCGCAGGCTTACAAGCGCAAGTGGACGGCATCGGTTTGGTGAAAGTGGGCAAGCCCGATTTTGCCAACTTGGATGTTCACGCCATTTGGGGCGATGGGCAGCCTGAAAACGAGCAAAGCGAGTTTCGCCAAAACGAGCAAAGCGAGTTGCGCCAAAATAATGCAGACGACATCTGGCAAATCGCCAGCCTTGTCGCCGTATCCATCAACGGCGAAGCCGCAGGCGCGTTTGCCCTTGCCGACCCGCTCAAACCCGACAGCGCCGAAGCCATCGCCCGCCTGCACGCACACGGCATCAGCGTGTACATACTCAGCGGCGACAATGCCGCCACCGTGTCGCACATCGCCAACGCGCTCGGCATAGACGCCGCCCACGCCCACGGCAACCAATCGCCGCGCAGCAAAGCCGACTTCATCGCCCAGCTCAAAGCACAAGGGCGCAGCGTGGCGATGGTGGGCGACGGCATCAACGACGCGCCCGCCCTCGCGCTGGCAGATGTAGGCTTCGCCGTGCGCGGCAGCACCGACATCGCCGAACACAGCGCCGATGCCGTGTTGGTGCGCCAATCGGTGAACCAGTTGGCAGACGGCATTTTCATCGCCCGCGAAACGCTGAAAAACATCAAGCAAAATCTGTTTTTCGCCTTTATCTACAACATTCTCGGCATTCCGCTGGCTGCCGTTGGCTTGCTTACGCCCGTGATTGCAGGCGCGATGATGGCGATGAGTTCGGTGTCCGTGCTCGGCAACGCGCTGCGCTTGAAGAAGTTTCAGGCACGCTAGGGCTGGGCGGTAAAAGCAGCCTGAAAACCCAAATGCAGCCTGAAACACCGTTTTCCAGCTTTCAGGCTGCCTTTTGATTAGGTTCCAGACGGCATCAAATGCAGCCTGAAAGCGAGTTTACGAGCTTCTACAAAGCTAAAACCCCAAACGCAGCCTGAAACACCGTTTCCCAACTTTCAGGCTGCCTTTTAATCATGTTGCAGACGACATCAATCGCAGCCTGAAAACAAAAAAACAGCCGTTCCACAAAAACGGCTGTTTTCTCATCCATCAAAATCCACAAGACAAGCAATCAATCCTCGCCCCAAACCTCTTGCGCAATCTCTTCCACCCATTTCACCTTCGCCCATTGCTGCTCAATCGTCAGCACATTGCCCTCTTCGGTAGAAGCAAAGCCACATTGCGGCGACAGCGCAAGCTGCTCCAACGGCACAATCTTCGCCGCCTCGGCAATGCGCGCCTTAATCGCATCCTTGTCTTCCAATTCAGGAAATTTAGACGTTACCAAGCCCAACACAATGCGCCCCTTGTGCGGATTGTCGTTAAAGTATTTCAACGGCTCAAAGCCGCCGCTGCGGTCGTTGTCGTATTCCAAAAAATAGCCATCAAACGCCGTTTTGCCAAACAAATCCTCGGCAATCGGGTCGTATGCACCTGTTAGCAAATAAGTGGATTTGTAATTGCCACGGCAAACATGGGTGGTCATCGTTAAATCGGCAGGCTTATCCGCCAACACCGCTTGCACATTTTCCAGCGCATAGCGTTTATTTTCGGCAAAAGTGGGCTGTTGATAATCGTTGCACAAATTGCCCCAATACACATCATCCAGCTGCAAATAGCGGCAGCCTGCATCGTAAAACGCGCGAATCGCATCCTTATAGGCTTGGCGCAAATCGGCAACAAATTCATCTTTGCTGGCATACACGCCCGTGTCCCACAAATAAGGGTGCATCATTTGGTTTAAGCTGGGGATGGTGAATTTCACAATGGCGCGATCACCCACAATCGCCGCGAGCTTGCGATAGTGTTCCAAAAAAGGATGATTGGGATTCCACGACACCTTGCCGCACACGCGCGTGTTTTCCTGCCGCGCTTCCACGCCCTGAAACACGCGGCGATGCGCGGGGATAAACACTTCAATGCCGTTTAAATTCGCCAAAAAGTCTAAATGCCACCACGAGCGGCGAAACTCACCATCGGTTACCACCTGAATGCCCGCATCCAACTGCTGTTGCACCAGCGCGGCGATTTCTTGGTCTTCAATCTCGGTCAGCTGCTCGCGCGTGTATTTGCCCACCCAAAAATTGGCACGGGCAAGTTTCAAAGCGGGGCTGCGCAGATAGCTGCCTACGGTGTCGGCGTGTAGGGGAAGCGTTTTGCTCATGATGATGTTCCTTTGTTTGGGGTTAAATTAACAAAAAGCGGCTATCGTAGGAAAAACGGCAGGCGAGGGCAAATGGGAAATTTTTGTTGTTTGCATGAAATATTTTCAGGCTGCCTCAACCGCGTGCAACAAAGGCAGCCTGAAAAACGAACGCCAAACAGCAATGCTGCTTTATCCGTTTTCAGGCTGCCTATGCGCCGCCCATCAATGCGACATGATTTGGCTTAGAAATTGTTTTGCCCGATCGGTTTTTGGGTTTTCAAAAAATTCATCTGGTTTGCGGTCTTCCAAAACCTGCCCGTGGTCCACAAAAATAATCCGATCCGCCACCTCGCGCGCAAAGCCCATCTCATGCGTAACGC
>CAUQDE010000314.1:0-2578 GCA_963516425.1 uncultured Kingella sp. | reverse complement strand
TGCCTTGGGAAGACGACACGCAAATGGGTTCGCAAGTGAACGCGGGGCAGCTGGAAACGATTTTGAAATATGTGAAAATCGGTGAGCAAGAGGGCTGCCGAATCATCACGGGCGGTAAGAAAGTGGCGGGCGATTTGGCCGGCGGCGAATTTGTCGAGCCTACTTTGATTGAGGTGAAAGACAACAGCGCGCGCGTGGCGCAAGAGGAAATCTTCGGTCCGGTGGCGACTGTTATCAAGTTCAAAACCGAAGAAGAAGTGGTTGCCATGGCAAACGACAGCGAATACGGCTTGGGCGGTGCGGTATGGACGCGCGACATCAACCGTGCGTTGCGCGTGTCGCGCGCGCTGGAAACGGGGCGCGTGTGGGTGAACTGCTATAACCGCTTGCCTGCCGGCGCGCCGTTTGGCGGCTACAAAACGTCGGGCATCGGGCGCGAAACGCATAAAATGATGCTGGCGGCTTACACGCAAGTGAAAAACATTTACATCAGCACCCGCGAAGAGCGCGAAGGCTTGTATTGATGTAGGTTAAGCAGGCAGCCTGAAAACGGGGTTCTCCATTTTCAGGCTGCCTTTTTGCGGCTATGATTTTGCGGTTTGATGCGTGGCGGGAACGGGCATGCCCCTCCGCGCAAATGATTTTCAGGCTGCCCATAAGGAGTGCGGTTATGTTTTTTTCTCGGTTGAAACCTTTGGCGGTAACGATGTTGGCAATGGCGTTGGCGGGGTGTATGTCGCAGCCGATGTCTAGCCGCGTGGCGATGGAGTCGGCGGCAGATAGTGCGATGATGCAAAAATCGGTGGCGCAGGCGGAGCGGCTGGGTACGCAATGGGGCGATGAGGTGCAGTCGTCTGTGCGGCAGGTGGATTTGCGCCGTGTGGGCTCGCAGCCGTTGGCGGAACACGTTTTGCATTATTCGGCAAAGGATTATCACGGGCGCAGCCTGAATGCGATTGCGCTGGCGGCGGGCAGGGTGGAGCTTTCGGTGCGCGGGGATAATCGCCGTGCGCTGCCGATTTTCCGCGATAACGGGCGTTATTTCTTACGCGGCAAGGCGGGGCAGGCTTATCGGCTGGTGTACAAAAATAACAGCGATAAAACGTTGGAAATTGTGGCGAGCGTGGACGGCGTGGACGTGATTTCGGGCAAGGCGGCGAGCCGTTATCTCAATGGTTATGTGTTGCGCCCGCATGGTACGCTGGAAATTGAGGGCTTCCGCAAGAGCAACGATGCGGTGGCTTCGTTTATTTTTGGCAAGCCAAGCGATGCTTATGCGGCGAACACGGACGCGGGGTCGGTGCAGAATGTGGGGGTGATTGGCACGGCGGTTTTTGAACTGCGCGACCCGCGCCGTGCGCCTGCGGGGGCAGCGAATGCGTTTCCTGCGGACGGGGAGCGGGATAATGGTTATGCGAAAGCACCGAGGTAGTTTGGTGTGAATGAGGCAGCCTGAAAGTGGGGAAAACCGTTTTCAGGCTGCCTTTGTGTTTGGAATGGGGGTGATGTGAACACGAATAGCGGGATAAATCAGAAATGCCAATCAATCGGTGTGTAGGAGATGTGCCACAGGCACGCACGCGGACTTTGGTTGAGGATTGGCAAACCGCGTGCGTGGCAAAGCCACACGCCCTATTGGTGTTGGTGTGATTTTGTCTCGCTACAAAAGGCAGCCTGAAAACAGAAATATGGTTTTCAGGCTGCCTTTTATAGTGGAAATAGAGCAGGGCGATGTGAACAAGATTTTGAGGCAGCCTGAAACCTTGGCGAAACCGCCAAACCCACCCAGCTACTGTCATGCTCATCCACGCGGGCATAACGGCATTTCTTGCTTTTCAGGCTGCCTTTGGGCTTGGGCAAAGGTTTCAGACTGCCTAAACGCGGGCGCGATTTGAGGCAGCCTGAAAATGGTAAACCGCGCTCCCTACGGCTTGCTGGCAAGCCGTGCTCTTGCGCCAAAAACAACGGATGGGATTTTCAGGTTGCCTAGGGTTTATGCCATCCCCGCAAACACCTCCGCCGCCATCGCAATCGTTTCGTCCACCAATTCCGCCGTGTGCGCGGCAGACATAAAGCTGGCTTCATATGCCGAAGGCCCGAGCGCCACGCCGCGTTCCAGCAGTCCGTGGAAAAACGTTTTGAACGCGGCAATGTTGGAAGCCGCCATGTCGCTGTAATTTTGTGGCACTTGCTCGGCAAAATAAAAGCCGAACATGCCGCCGATGCTGTCGGCGGTGAAGGTGATGCCTGCTTGTTTTGCGGCTTGGTTGATGCCGTTTACCAGCTGCTCGGTGCGGGCGGTTAAGTGTTCATAAAAGCCTGCGCGCTGGATGATTTCCAGCGTTTTCAAGCCTGCCGCTACGGCAACGGGGTTGCCCGATAGCGTGCCTGCTTGGTATACCGCGCCCAACGGCGAAATGCAGTCTATAATCTCTTTTTTGCCGCCAAACGCCGCCAGCGGCATGCCGCCGCCGATGACTTTACCCATGGTGGTTAAATCGGGCGTGATGCCGTGCACCGATTGCGCGCCGCCCAATGCCACGCGAAAGCCGGTCATCACTTCATCGTAAATCAACAC
>CAUQDE010000313.1:0-2588 GCA_963516425.1 uncultured Kingella sp. | reverse complement strand
CCGCGCCTTTGCCGCCATCGCCGTGCCCAAAGCCGCGCCCTATGCCCGCGCCCAATTGCTTGCCGCCCGCTTGTTATACATCGCCTTTTTGCGCAAAGATTTTGGCGTAGTGGAAAATATGCGCATGCGGCTGGACGGCGTGGAAGACATCGGCGTGCGCCAAGTGAGCGCGTTTCAATCGGAATTAGCAGAAATCCAACCCGAGCCGTAAACCATTTTCAGGCTGCCTTTTAGCCAGAGGCAGCCTGAAAACCTTAGAACCCGAAAGACATCATTATGAGAACCAGCGTAACCTTCCGCTCCAAAGCCTTCTCAGCTGTAGCCAACAACACCATCAACGCCCCCACGCGCTACGGCAAAAAACTCGCCCAATGGCTTGTCGCCGAATTGCCCAAGCATGGCTTAGTTGTAAACGATTATTACGATGAAGACTGGGGCTGGGAAATTGAATTGGCAAACGCCGACTTCCCACTGCATCTGGGCTGCGGCAATATGGACGGCGAAGAGGGCGCATTCTGCTGCTTTATCACGCCCAACCGCCCCACCCTCCGCCCCATCAAACGTCTGTTTCGCGCTATAGATACACGCCCTGCTGTGGACAAACTTGCTGCTGCACTGGATGCCGTGTTGCGCGCGCATCCACAAATCAGCGATATTGAATGGGAAGACGAATAGGCAGCCTGAAACCGCGGTATCCCCCATTTTCAGGCTGCCTTTAAACTCTTTAAACCACAAGAAACCTCCATGACCCAAAACACCCAATCCCTCAACACCCTTATCTCCACCATCCCCGACAAATGTAAACAATATCAGGCATCAATCCCAAACCAACAAACTATTGCCACGCCCAACAGCTTTCAGGCAGCCTGAAACGGATAACCCCATGCCCACCAACACCGAAACCCGCATCGCCCGCCAGCAAAAACGCATCGCTGCCCTTCGCGCCCGCAAAGTTTCGCTAATGAACAACAGCAAATGGGCGCGCCTATTTAACACACTTTGGCACGCCGCAGGCTTGCAATACGCCCAAGCCAAAACCCTAGACAGCAACCAGCTATACGACATAGAACTAGAAATCTACTCCGACCACCATCGCGGCTACACCAGCGATTGCACCGCGCCACCTATCGCGCTGGTGGAAATTGAATACATCATCATACCGCTGCCCCAAACCATCTGCCGCGAAACCCTTGCCGCCGCGCTGGCAAAAAGCGGGCAGTATGAAACCGAATGGCTTGCAGGCAGCCTGAAAGTGTACGGCTACCGCTAATCCACGCGCCATGCCCTTTCAGAAGGCATCAAGGCAGCCTGAAAAGCCGTTCTGCCACTCCGCCGCAAAGGAACCCCTATGCACCCCGAAACCCTGTTTCCCAAAAAACCCACTCCCGACGCCACGCCGTCCGAACTCGCCGCTTTTAACAGTCCAAGCTACGCCAACGCCCTCGCCGCCTTGGATTTAGCCTGCGAAACCTACGGCGACGCATCCCTGTTTAACACCGCCGAAGCCGTGCGCACCAACCGCTATTTATGGCAGGAATATCCCGAACTGCGCGGACAGTATTGGCAAATCGGCAGCTCGGGGCAGGGTGATTTCTGGCTGCTGCGCCGCGATGGCAACATCTGCTGGTACGACCACGATTTAGGCGAAATCACGTCCGCCGCCGTCGCTGATTTCGGCATCACCTTTGAACAGTTTTTGGAACTGTCCGCCTATCTCAACCAAACATGGCAAGCCATCGATGCCAACGAACACCATTTTGCCGTCTCCGCGCGCAGGCAGGATTTCGCCAACACGCTCAACCGCATCGCGCCGAACTTGTTTGACCGCTATCCCTACCGCTATTTTGACTGACCGCTTTCAGGCTGCCCTTCAAACGGCATCAAAGCAGCCTGAAAAAACACACCTTTCAGGCTGCCCAATCCATCATCCACCCATGCAAAAATTCATTCTCCTACGCGGGCACGAAGGTGCAGGCAAAACCACCTACGCCGCCCAACTCATCGCCCAGTTCAAGCAAAACCACCCCCAAGCCCATATTGTCTATATAGACAACGACCAAGCGCTCACCGACGCGCAAGGCAATTACCATTTTGATTTTGAACGCTTCGCCGCTGCCCATCGCCAAAACCAAGCTCGCCAGCAAGCAGCATTGGCATACGGCAAAGCCCATCCGCAAGCCGATGTACTCATCATCAACGCCAATCCCAACCAAAAACGCAAAACCTGCGAAACCATGCTCACCGCCGCCCGCGACCACGGCTTTATCACCGAAATCTACCGCCTGCACCACTTCTACCCCAATGTGCACAACGTATCACCCGCCGATGTTGCCAAAAGTTACGAACGGCTTAATGCCAACCCCGTAGCAGGCGAAATCCACATCGGAAAAGTGGACGAAAAATCAACAAATTGCTATGATTAGGCAGCCTGAAAACGCAGCAAAAATTTGATAAACCCTACCTTAAACTCAAAGGCGTAATATGCAGCCTAAAAACCCCATCATCTTTACTTATATTGAATCAGAAGAGGAACAACTCATGCGTAATCTCAACACCCTGATGCACCGCATCTTCATGGACATCGAAGG
>CAUQDE010000312.1:0-2588 GCA_963516425.1 uncultured Kingella sp. | reverse complement strand
AGCTCTTCGATGATTTCCAGCGCGCGCACTTTGGGCGCGCCCGAGAGCGTGCCGGCGGGGAAGGTGGCGGCGAGGATGTCCATGTTGCTGGTGTCGGGTTTCAGGCTGCCTTCCACGTTGGAAACGATGTGCATCACATGCGAATATTTTTCCACCACCATTTTGTCGGTTACGGCGACTTTGCCGATTTGGCTGATGCGCCCCACGTCGTTGCGCCCCAAATCGATGAGCATGGTGTGTTCGGCGATTTCTTTGGGGTCGTTGAGCAAATCCCGCTCGTTGGCAAGGTCTTGCTCGGGTGTTGCGCCGCGCAGCCGTGTGCCGGCGATGGGGCGCACCACCACTTTGTCGCGCTCGCGGCGCACCAGAATTTCGGGCGACGAGCCGACGATGTGGAAATCGCCAAAATCGTAGTAAAACAAATACGGCGAGGGGTTGAGCGTGCGCAGGGCGCGGTAAAGGTGCAGGGGGTGGTCGGTAAACGGCAGTTTCATGCTTTGCGCGGGAACGACTTGCATGCAGTCGCCGTTGAGGATGTATTCGCGCACGCGGCGCACATAGCTTTTGAAGGTTTCTTCGCCGGTGAGATGCTGCGGCACGGTGCGCCGGCTGCCGAGCGAGAGCGGGATGGCCACGCTTTGGCGCAGTTTTTCGCGCAGGCTTTCCAGCTTGGCGCGGGCGGTTTCGTAGCCTTGCGGATGGCTGGGGTCGGCATACACAATCAGGTGGATTTTGCCGCTTAAATTGTCTACCACGGCGAGCTCTTGCGACAGCATCAGCAGTATGTCGGGCGTGTTCAGCGGGTTGTGTTTTTCAGGCTGCCGCAGACGGTGGGCAATGTGTTCGAAATGGTAGATGCTTTCGTAGCCGAAGTAGCCCACCAGCCCGCCGGTAAAACGGGGCAGGCCGGGGATGTCGGGGGTTTTGAACCGGGCGTGGTATTGTTCGATGATGTGCAGCGGGTTGCCGTGGTGCGTTTGCACGAGCCGGTGGTCTTGATAGATTTCGGTGCGGCTGCCCGATACTTTGATGTAGTCGCGGCAGGGCAGCCCGATAAATGAATAGCGCCCGAAGCGTTCGCCGCCCACCACCGATTCCAGCAGATAGCTGAACGGGCGGTTGGCGAGTTTGAGATACAGCGAGAGCGGGGTGTCCAAATCGGCGAGCAGCTCTTGCACGAGGGGGATGCGGTTGTAGCCTTGCGCGGCTTGGGCTTGGTATTGGGCTTTGGTAATCATAACGGGCTTTCCGGTAATGGGGGGATTGGTTTTCAGGCTGCCTACTATATCAAAAAGTGCGGCAGGGTTTGAGGTTTGGTCTTCAATTTGCTTCGCAGATGCCGTTGGAATATTTATTTTAGGCAGCCTGAAAGCCGGTTCAGCCATGCTGTGCCATAACTGGTTATAATCTCAAATCTTTTATTGAATACGGCGATGTTTATGAAGCCCAGTTTTGTTTCCCGTTTGTTCAGCCATGTTTCGCAGCAAAGCCATGAGGCGACGGCTTGGCTGAAACGCTATGCCCGCAATCCGCGCAATGTGGGTAGCATCTTGCCGTCTTCCAAAATGCTGGGTCGGGCGATGACTTCGGCGGCGTTGCGCTATGGCGCGCGCGATGCGCTGTTTATCGAGGCGGGCGCGGGCAACGGCGCGATTACGCGGGTGCTGGCGCAATCGCTGGCGGGGAGAAACCGTTTGGTGGCGTGCGAATTTTTGCCGTCGTTTGCACAGGAATTGCAGCGCAGGCTGCCTGAAATTGAGGTGGCGTGTTGTCGGGTGCAGGATTTGCCGCATTGGCAGGAGGCGGGCAATAAAACGATTGTGTCGTCGCTGCCGTTTCGCAGTTTGGCGAAGGATGAGGCGCGGGATATCGGCGCGTTTTTGCAAAGCGAGTTGCACAAAAACCCGCGCTCGGTGTTGGTGCAGTTTACCTACGGGCTGAAAAACCCGATTCCGTTGTTGGCGGCGGACGCGGCGGTTGAGAGCTTCCGTCATGCGATGGTGTGGCGCAATTCGCCGCCTGCCGTGGTGTGGGTGTACCGGCTGGCCGTGCGCTGACAGGCAGCCTGAAAACGGGAAACACGTTTGGCTTCGCGGCTAAACGTGTTTTTGTTTGCGGATGGGGTTTTCAGGCTGCCTTTGCGTTACAAAACGGTATTGGCAGGCTCGTAACGGATGATTTCGCGGATTGTGTTCGCCCCATCCACCAGCACCACTTTGGGCTGATGCGCGGCAATTTCGGGTTCGGACAGCAGCACATACGACATGATAATCACAATGTCGCCCGCCTGCACCAGCCGCGCCGCCGCGCCGTTCAGGCACACGATGCCGCTGCCGCGCTCGCCTGCGATGGTGTAGGTTTCAAAACGCGCGCCGTTGTTGTTGTTTACGATTTGCACTTTTTCGTTTACGCAAATGCCTGCTGCGTCTAGCAAGTCTTGGTCTATGGTGATGCTGCCAACGTAGTTTAAGTCGGCTTGGGTTACGGTGGCGCGGTGGATTTTGCCGCCGAGTAGGGTTCTAAACATGGTGGTTACTCAAAATAACAAAGGCGCGGATTATACGCGGTTAATGGTTTTCAGGCTGCCT
>CAUQDE010000311.1:0-2592 GCA_963516425.1 uncultured Kingella sp. | reverse complement strand
ACCTCGCCTTCACCGCGATTGACAGCATTACGGACGAAGTGGAAAAAATCAATGAACAATTAAAGAGATTGAGAGATAAAAAAGGAAAAAAACATGCGAATAACCATTAACCACCAATACCGCCACCACAAAGGCGACGTGTACACCCTGCTGCACATTGCCCAATCCGAAAACGACAACAGCGAGCAAGCCGTATATCGCGGCGCAGATGGCAAAATTGGGGTGCGCCCGATGTGTGAATTTTTAGAACAGTTTAGAGAAGTTAAGGAGCAAGAAAAATGAACGAACAAGAAATTAAAGTAATTGCAGAATTTTTATCATGTTACGACTTATGGAGTGTTTTCCGCGATTTCTGCTTATGCAACGACAGCGAATTGGAAGTAACAGTTTATGAAAAAGTGGAGCAAAAAAAATGACCCAACAATTTAAATTTGGCGATCGTGTACGCTGGGCAGATGACCCCCGCCAATTTTTCTATCTGTACCAAGACGACGCCAACCCCGAAGCAGGCTGGATACACAGCGACGACGGCAGCCGATATCTCGCCGCCCACAGCACCCTGCAAGCCAACCCCCCACCCCGACACCGTGCGGCTGGATTGGCTGGCAAAAAACGATTGCAGTCTAACCGAAAGATTGTGCGATGAAGATAAAGACCTTTTAGACACCCCGTTTGCGGTTATCCAAATTCAAGAAAATCATTTTGAAGTGTTGTCAGCCGCCAATAATATCCGTGCTGCGATTGATGCAGCAATAAAACAGGAGCAACAAAAATGACACCCGAACAACTGGAATTAGAACGTGAAGCATTTGAAGAATGGTATTGCAGCAGCATAAGCGAATCTATCGGGCTGGAACGCTACCCGAACGGCTGCTTTTGCAATCCCGAAACGGAAGACATGTATCTTGCATGGTGCGCCGCTAAGAGCCATGCAGAGAAATCCGAATGGATAAGCGTAGAGGATAGGCTGCCGGAGACTGAAACTACCGTCCTGATATGCACCAAACGCGGAGATATTTTCTCGTCATGGGCAAGTAATGAAGATGTATTTTGGTTCTACGACGAGGAGGAAGATAACCGTGTAACCCATTGGCAACCGCTCCCCGAACCACCCAAAGCAGCCTGAAATGAAATCCCCCAGCGCGCCCAAAGCATCCCCGATTTACGCAGCCCACAATGGCAAAGATGGGGAGACCCGCAAACCATCAGCGGCGCAGCCAACTACGCCCGTTGGTTATGCCAACAAGCCGAACAGCAGACGGGCGTGTTCATAGACAGAAACCTAGAAGCGCGAGAAGCTAAGATTGCTGCGCAGTTTATGAAAGAGTTGATATGAAAAACCTCATCACCAAAGACCAAGTTAAAGAATTATGGGCAATTAAAGGGCAAAAACCCTGCGATACAACCATTTGGAAGCGCACGCGCGAGGGTAAAATCCCCAATCCCATCCGTATAGGCACAACCAACTTGTACAACCGAGACGAAGTTATCCGCCTGCGCGACAAAGCCCTTGGATATTAAAAAAGGCAGCCTGAAAATGGCTGCCTAAAATTTATGTATCACGCCGAAACTTCGCCCGCAATGCCATTACATCATCGCCAAACAAAGTCAAAAAATGCCGCCGCTCGTCCAGCAATTCCAAGCGGCTGTATGCCCGCTCCGTCTTATCGCCCACCGCGTGCGACAGCAGCAATTCGCCCACATCGCGCGGCACTTGATACCGCTCGCGCAAATACGTTCGCGCCAACGCCCGCAAGCCATGCCCCGTTGTGTCCAGCCCCATTTTGCCGCGCAAGTTAATCCGCGCTGTTTCCACCGACATCGGGCGCGCAAAACCCAACCCCTCAAACAAATACACCCCATTCACATTGATTGCCCTAATCTCGTCATACAGCCCAAGCAGGGCAGGGGAGAGCGGCACAACGTGTTCGCGCGTTTTCATCCGCGCCAACGGAATTTCCCACAGCCCCTTATCCAAATCAATTTCAGCAAATTGCGCGTGCGCCGCTTCATTTGGGCGCGTCATCGTCAAAAGCTGCCAGTAAATCAACAAGCGCACGCGCAGCGATACGCCAGCCGTTTCCAGCTTCTCCACCAGCAACGGCAAATCATCAGGCTTTAATGCCGCGAAATGCGCCCCACGATGCGCCTTGAACACTTGCGAGCCAATCACACGCACAGGGTTTGCTGCAATCGTCCCATCCGCCACCAGGTAATCAAAAAACAACCCCAAACTCGTTTTCACGCGCCGCAGATATTCCAGCACGCCACGCGCCTCCATCTTGCGCAGCGAAGCCACAATTTCCGCCGTAGTGATTGCCCGCACATCACGCCCCTTGAAGTCAGGCAGCACATTGTCCGATAGCGCAGACAACACCTGCGCCGCGTATTTTGGATTTTTCCCGCTGCCCTCTTTTCCACCCTGCGCCGACCAAACTTCAAACCATTGCGACAGCCGACTTTCAAAACGAAATGCCGCGCCCACATCATCAGATACGCTTTTCGGGTTTTCGCCCCGTGCCAGCTTCCCGCGAACTTCCGCCCGCCAATCTCGCGCATCCGCCAACGAAAAATCAGGGTACAGCCCAAGCG
>CAUQDE010000310.1:0-2594 GCA_963516425.1 uncultured Kingella sp. | reverse complement strand
TCAACGCCGCCAACCTGCGCCGCGCACATCAGATGGTGGAACGCGGCGACATGGTGGGCAAAGTGGTGCTGGCGGGATGGTGATTGGGTGAATGGCGCGGGATGCACAGAAGGCAGCCTGAAAATCATCTGTGCCGTTATCCTGTGCGGGCAGACGATGTTTCCTGCCCCTGCCATT
Source organism: uncultured Kingella sp. (assembly GCA_963516425.1). Lineage (GTDB taxonomy): Bacteria > Pseudomonadota > Gammaproteobacteria > Burkholderiales > Neisseriaceae > Kingella_B. The sequence goes on along the minus strand of CAUQDE010000310.1, from coordinate 2,417 downwards.
TTCAGGCTGCCTTTGGGGCGGGCGGCAATCATGCCCACGGCAGCGCTAGGGCAGCCTGAAACGACAAAACCCTTGCTTGGCGTAAGGTTTTTCTGTTATTTTTGCGCCGCGTTTTTCAGACTGCCCTCGGGCGGTTGGAGGGCGCGCTGTTTAACCGCAAAGTAAAAAGGAAATCCCATGACCGCGAAACCGCAAAAACTGCTCGCGCTCAGCCTTGCCGCCGTGTTTGGCTTGGCTGCCTGCAACAAACAAGAGCCTGCGCCCGAAACCGCGCCGCAGCCCGCGCAAACCGCCGCCAGCACGCCTGCGCCCGCGCAGCCTGAAACGCCGTCTGCCGCATCCTCCGCCGCAGGCGCAAACGCTTCAAGCGAAGCCGCCGCGCCCCAAGCACCTGCCGACTTGCTCGCCGATGCTGCCGCGCTGCAAGCGGCGGAAGACGCGTTCAAAGCCCTGCCGCAGTTTGGCGGCAAGCCTGTAAACGTGTTCCAAACCATCCATTTTTACGGCGGCCAGCGTTCGCGCATCATGCTGGAAGTGCAAGACCCGAATCAGCCCGAAAACGTGGACCACTACGAATACGAAGACGGCAAATGGGGCGAGCCGCAGCCCGTGCGCCTGTCTGGCGGCGGCAAGATGAAGGATAACGTGGTGCCGTTGAAAAACATTCCGTTTGCCGCCGTGGCAAAAATCCACAAGGCTTGGGCGGAAAAAGCCAAAGAAGTGGGCGCGCGCCAAGCCGCACCCGAGCATATTTATTTTTCGCTGTTTGTGCCCACAGGCAAGAGCAAATGGTATGTGGAAGACATCAAAACCGACCGCGCCACCTACGAGCTGGAATTTAAAAACGACGGCACGTTGAAGAGCTTTAAAAAGCAGTAAAGCCGCTTTGAATGCGTGATGAAGGCAGCCTGAAAACGGAATTCCACGTTTTCAGGCTGCCTTTTTATCTTCACCGCCAAATCTTTGCTACCCCCTGCGCTGCTGGAAAATCCAATCCAGCACGGGCGCGATGCCGTAGGCGTATTTCCATGTGGCCGTGTGCCCCGAAGCGCCGCCTGCGCCGGCTTCCGCTGCGGTTTTAAACACCGAGCCTTTGGCAAACGACACCATGTTCACATTCGCGCCCTGCGCGGCGAGTGCGTTAAAGGCAGCCTGAAATTCGGCGGGCGACCATTGCGCGTTCCACTCCGCGCGCGCCACGCTTGCGCCAAAGCTCGCCAATTTGTCGGTAATCGCCAATTCGCCGGGATACGCCTTGCTGTCTGTCGTCTTGCGACACGGTAATCCACCAGCGCACGTTTTGCAGCGCGGGGGTGATTAAATCTGCGCTCCATTGGCAGGCGACGAGGTAGGAGGCGGCGAAAAAGGTGGGATATTTGATGTTCATGGCGATGGACATCATGCCGCCGCCCGATTACCCTGTGGTGTAGAGCCGCTTGCTGTCAATCGGTAGCGTGGTTTGCAATTGTTTGATTAGGTTGATGGTTGCGTCTAAATAATTGGAGGCGGTGCTGGTGTCGTCCACGATGATTTCGTCATACTGCGGGGCGAGCACGAAGCAGGGGTGTTTCGCCTGAAAATCGGGCGATGCCCATGCAATCGCGCCGTTGCCTTGATAGAGCGGGGCTTTAACAATCGTACCCGTTATGCCTGCGTCGTGCATAAACAGCACCAGCGGATAGCGTTGATTTTTGGCGATATTTTTCGGCGTGAACAGGTTGTAGCGCACGGTTTTGCCGGTGGCTTGGTCGGCAAATTGATGCTGGGCGAAATCGTCCAACACTTCGTTTATCACGCGCTGAGTGTGCAGCGTTTGGCTGCCGATTTACACGGTGGCTTCGACGAGTTTCAGCGTGGGCGCGGTTTCCTTTTTTTCGCCTGCTTTGCTGGGCGCGCGCCCTTGTTTGACGGTGAGCAGCGCGGCGGCATCATCGGGGTTGAGCGCGAGGGTAACGTATCGCCCTGATGCGCTGATGTCTGTGATGTTGCGCTCGGCTACTTGGAACTGGGCTTTATCCAGCGCGGCGGCATCTACATCATGGCGATAGGTGAGGCGCACGGCAACCAAGCGCATACCATCGCCAAACACGCGGGTGATGGCGGTGGCGGATTGCACGGCGTTGCCCGAGGCGGAAAGGTCAGCGCAGCCGTTTACGGTGAGCAACACGGTTGCGCCTGCGGCGGATAGGAGGAATTGGCGGCGGGTGGGCATGGCAGTCCTTTCGTTTTGCGTTGGGAAAGCGTAGGGTGTATCACGCGATGCGGGATTGTTTAAGGCAGCCTGAAAAGGGTTTACACGCTTCTGCGAAGCTAAAACGGGCGCGCCTATTTGGCGGGATAACAAAAAGGCAGCCTGAAAATGCGCTTTCAGGCTGCCTTGTAGGCTTACACATCAAACACCCAAGACTTTACCTCCC
>CAUQDE010000309.1:0-2601 GCA_963516425.1 uncultured Kingella sp. | reverse complement strand
CCGTCGTACCCATTTTGCGCGCAGGCTTGGGCATGCTGGATGGCGTGTTAGACCTAATCCCAGGGGCAAAAGTGAGCGTAGTCGGCTTGCAGCGCGACGAAGAAACGCTGCAACCCGTGTCGTATTTTGAAAAACTGGTGGACAAAATGGACGAACGCCCCGCGCTGATTATTGACCCCATGCTGGCGACAGGCGGCTCCATGGTCGCCACGATTGACTTGCTCAAACAAAAAGGCTGCCGCAACATCAAAGCCTTAGTGCTGGTTGCCGCGCCCGAAGGCGTGAAAGCCGTGAACGCCGCCCATCCCGATGTGAAAATCTACACCGCCGCGCTAGACAGCCATCTTAACGAAAACGGCTACATCATCCCTGGTTTGGGCGATGCGGGCGACAAAATCTTCGGCACGAAACACTAGCCCTCACTTCAAAGGCAGCCTGAAAACAGCAAAACACCCCATTTCAGTTTTCAGGCTGCCTTATGCCTTAACCGCTTCCAACATCAATTGTTTACAAAGGAACATCATGTCATTTCAAGCCAACCTCGCCCAAATGCCCAGCATCGATCACCTAAGCGGCTTAAACGTATGCGATGCCGCAGGCAACGTGGTGCATCACATCCCCGCCGTTGAAGGCAAATTAGGCAGCCTGAAAGTGTATAACGCGCTGGCCGCCGAGTTTAACGGCGAACTGAACCGCTATGCCGCCGAGCAAGGCTTAATTTGGTTTGACGAACACGTTTTAGACGCGCAAAAACACGCAGGCAAGCATCCCAACATTGACCTGCTGTTTAAAGTGCAAGACGAAAACCTCACCTACACGCTGCAACCCCTCGCCAAATAATCCGCCTGCCGCGGCAGCCCGCAAAGCGCAGCGCAGTTACGAAGCCAGACGGGGTTTGCACACGTTACGCGCCCCCCCCCAACATCGCGGCCCGCCCGCCCAATCCATCATCAAAGCAAACAGAGGCGGGTTTCATATCCGCCTTTGCTGCGACTGCCCGATTTCAGGCTACCCTCATCTTGCCGCGCCACCCGAAAGCCCCCATGAACATCCTCTTTATCGCCGACCCGCTCGCCGGCTTCAAAACCTACAAAGACACCACCTACGCCATGATGCGCGAAGCCGCCCAGCGCGGGCACGCCCTATTCCACACCCTCGCCGCCCAGTTGAGCGTGCAAAACGGCAGCGTGGTTGCCCAAGCCAGCCAAATTCAATTTCTAGGCGCAAAGGACGACCACGACCACGCATGGTTTCAGGCTGCCCCCGCCCAAAGCCTCGCCTTAACCCAGTTTAACGCCATCATCATGCGCAGCGACCCGCCGTTTAATATGCAATACCTTTATTCCACCCAACTGCTCACCCTCGCCGAGCAACAAGGCGCGCGCGTGTTCAACAGCGGGCAAGCCATGCGCGACTACAACGAAAAACTCGCCATCTTGAACTACCCCCAATTCACCGCCCCCACCATCGTAACCACCCGCGCCACCGACGTGCGCCAGTTCCTTGCCGAGCATGGCGACATCATCGTCAAACCACTAGACGGCATGGGCGGCATGGGCATTTTCAGGCTGCGTGAAAGCGACCCTAATATCGGCAGCATTCTAGAAACCCTGATGCAGCTAGACAGCCGCACCATCATGGCGCAACGCTACATCCCCGCCATCGTGCACGGCGACAAACGCATCCTTATCATTGACGGCGAAGTCGTCCCCTACGCCCTCGCCCGCATCCCGCAAAACGGCGAAACACGCGGCAACCTCGCCGCAGGCGGGCGCGGCGTAGCGCAGGCACTCTCCGAGCGCGACCGAGAAATCGCCCAAACCCTAGCCCCGCAGCTCAAAGCCCGCGGCATCCTGTTAGCAGGGCTAGATGTCATCGGCGACTGCCTCACCGAAATCAACGTAACCAGCCCCACAGGCTTCCAAGAAATTATGAAACAAAAAGATTTTGACGTAGCCGCCCAGTTTGTGGATGCGGTGGAGCGCAATGGGCAAGCGGTGTAAACGTTTCCATTATTTTCAGGCTGCCTAATCAGCTGAGGCAGCCTGAAAACCAAATCAAGAGAAAAACCATGCAACAATATTTAGACCTCATGCGCCACGTCCTACAAAACGGCGTAACCAAATCCGACCGCACAGGCACAGGCACGCGCTCCGTATTCGGCTACCAAATGCGCTTTGACTTATCACAAGGCTTCCCCGCGCTCACCACCAAAAAACTGCACCTCAAATCCATTATCCACGAGCTGCTGTGGTTCTTATCGGGCGACACCAATATCCGCTACCTCAAAGAAAACGGCGTGCGCATTTGGGACGAATGGGCAGACGAAAACGGCGACCTCGGGCGCGTGTATGGCGCGCAATGGCGCAGCTGGCGCGGCGCAAACGGCGAAACCATAGACCAAATCCGCAACCTTGTGCAGCAAATCCAAACCAACCCCGACAGCCGCCGTCTCATCGTATCCGCATGGAATCCCGCCGAAGTGGACAGCATGGCGCTGCCCCCCTGCCACGCGCTGTTCCAGTTCTACGTTGCCAACGGCAAGCTCTCCTGCCAGCTCTACCAGCGCAGCGCCGATATTTTCCTCGGCGTGCCGTTCAA
>CAUQDE010000308.1:0-2616 GCA_963516425.1 uncultured Kingella sp. | reverse complement strand
GGTTTTGGTCGGTAATCAGGATGCGTAGATTGGGCTGGGGGATGCCGCTGTATGGTTGGGTGATGCGGTAGGGCTGGGGCAGCGGGGCGCGTAGGGTGGCGGCGAGGTCTTGCGACACGCGGGGGTGGATGGCGTACCAATAGTGTTCGCCTTGCAGGATAAGGCTGCCTGAAAGCTGGGGGTTGGCGTGACGGGGGATTTGGCTGATGGCGTGGATGGTGTCGCTTTGGGTGCGGGTGATTTGGCGTTGGGTTTGGATGGCGCGGTCGGCATCGTATATGCCGCCGTTCCAGAGAACAGAGGTGCAGGCGGTTTGGGCGAGCAGAAACGGGATAAGGAATGGGCGGGGCATGGGGAGATGGGCGGTTTACGGGGTTACAAAATTATGGGTTTACAAATAGGCGTTTCAGGCTGCCTATTGGTGTGCATTATCAGGAAGTAGTCGGGAGGCAGCCTGAAAATGGGTTGAGCATTGCTAATGGCGTGGGTTGTTGAGATGGCGGGTGATATGTTTTCAGGCTGCCTATTGGTTTGTGCTATCAGAGGCAGCCTGAAAACAAGTTTACCCGTTTAAAGCGAAAACCAAACCTACAACCGCACTTCAATCCCCGCCCGCTGCATCGCCCGCTTGGCTTCGCGAATGCTCACTTCGCCAAAATGGAAAATGCTCGCCGCCAACACCGCATCCGCCCTGCCCTGCAACACGCCCTCCACCAAATGCTGCACATTGCCTACGCCGCCCGATGCAATCACGGGCACGTCCACCGCGTCCGACACCGCGCGCGTGAGCGGCAGGTTAAAACCGATTTTGGTGCCGTCCCTGTCCATGGAAGTCAAAAGGATTTCGCCCGCGCCGCGCCGCTGCATTTCGCGCGCCCAATCCAGCGCGTCCAAGCCTGTGTCGTTGCGCCCGCCGTGGGTGAACACGTGCCATCGGCTGTTGTCCTCGTTTACCGCCTTGGCATCAATCGCCACCACAATCGCCTGCGAACCAAAAAACGCCGCCGCTTCGCTCACCAAATCGGGGTTGTTCACCGCCGCCGTGTTGATGCTCACCTTATCCGCGCCCGCATTGAGCAAGCGGCGAATATCCGCCACGCTGCGCACGCCGCCGCCCACCGTGAGCGGGATGAACACGCGGCCGGCAACGTCTTCAATCACATGCAAAATGGTATCGCGGTTGTCGCTGCTGGCGGTGATGTCAAGGAACGTGAGTTCGTCCGCGCCCTCGTCGTTGTAGCGCTGCGCCACGTCCACAGGGCTGCCCGCATCGCGCAGACCCACAAAGTTCACGCCTTTCACCACGCGCCCGTTGTCCACGTCTAAACACGGGATGATTCGTTTTGCTAGTGCCATCTTGTTCTATGCCTGTTTTCTAAAAAATTGATTGAAGCGTTTTCAGGCTGCCTCTAATCCATAGGCAGCCTGAAAACCATACATCAGCGCAAATAATTCCTCGGATTCACCGCCTTGCCATGCTCGCGCACTTCAAAATGCAGCAAGCCCTCGCCAGACTGAAAACCGCCGCTCATCGTGGCAATCTGCTGCCCCGCCTCCACCCGCGCATTGTTGCCCACCAGCACGCCCGCATTGTTGCTATACGCCGTAAACAGCGCCGCATTGTGGCGGATTAAAATCAAATTCGGATAACCGCGCACTTCCGTGCCGATATACACCACCTGCCCCGCAGCCGCCGCCAACACCGGCGCGCCCGCCTCGCCCGCAATATCGACCCCGCGATTGCCGCCGCCAAACTCGCGCACAATCCGCCCGTTGGCAGGCATCTGCAACGCAATCGGCGGCACAGCAGGCGCAGGCGCGTAAACGCCCGAGCGGGCAGACGAAGCCCCGCGCCCCACGCGCAACTTCTGCCCCACCGCCACCCGGTCGCCGCGCAGATTGTTCCAGCTTTTCAACTGGTTCACGCTCACGCCAAAGCGCAAGCCGATGCGGTACAGATTATCGCCCGCTTTCACGCAATAAAAACCCTTGGCAGGGCTGCACCGCGTGCCCTGCGATGTGCCGCTGCCCGAACACGCCGCCAAGCACAACGCCGCGCCCCAACAAATCCATAAACGAATAGCGATTTTCATAAAACAACCCACAAGGCAGCATGAAACCGCCGATTATAACAGCATTGCGCCCAGCCCCGCACTTAACCGCATTTTACAAGCGCAAAACTTGTATAATCGCGCCCAGCCCCTATTTTCTGCCCATCGCAACCCTTCCCGAAAGACCGCCATGCAATATCTCGGAATCGCCCTGCTTATCCTGATTTTCGCTGAAATCTTCTCCATCATCTTCATCACCAAACTCATCGGCGGGCTCGCCACCCTCGGCTTGATGATACTCGCCTTTATGCTCGGCTCGTTTCTGATGAAACGCAGCGCAGGGCTATCGCAGCTTCTGCTCGCAGGCGGCATCTTGCGCACAGGCGGGCGCATCTCGCTCTACCAAATGCTCTACCCCATCCGCATCCCCATCGCCGCCTTTTTGTTGATGCTGCCGGGCTTTTTCTCCGACCTCATCGCCCTACTCCTGCTGCTCCCCTTTGGCAGCGCGCCTAGCCCAAACAACCAACAACAAAGCCCATTTAGCAGCTACGACCCGTTTACC
>CAUQDE010000307.1:0-2617 GCA_963516425.1 uncultured Kingella sp. | reverse complement strand
GCCCATTAGACAACGCACTGATTTGGCGTTGCGCAAAATCCGCCATCTCCACCCGCGCCAGCGCGTGATACACCCGCTCGCGCTGCACCGCCGTTAGCCGCCCAAAAAAGCCAATCTCATACCACAGCCCCATCGCCGCCAGCTCAAACACAGTCAGCGGCTGGCTGCGGTCAATATCCGATTGCTGCGGCAAATAAGCAATGTCGCGGCGCGACAGGTTTTGCCATTGCACGCTGCCCGTGTGTTTGAGCAGCCCCATAATGGCTTTAAGCAGCGTGGACTTGCCCGCGCCGTTCGGGCCGAACACGGCATACATGCAGCCATCAGCAAACGTCATGTCCACATGGTGCACAGCAGGGCGCGATTGGTAGCTCACGGTTAAATTGTGGATAACAATACTCATGCCGACACCGCCCAGTAATACACGCACCACACAATCAGCAGCACGGCGGCGGCGATGGCAAGGCGTTGGGACAGGCTGGCGAGCAACAGGGAAAAGGGAGGTTTCATAAGCAAACTTTCAGGCTGCCTAAGCAAAAAGAGTGCTATTGTATAACAAGCAGGGCGGATGTGTTAAGAAATGTGAACGCGCAGACGCGTTGGGGCGAATGCACGCGTTGAGGCAGCCTGAAAACCGCAGGCTTCAACAAAGTTAAAACGAGCGCAGCGCGTTTCGGCTTTTTGCGGAGCTAAAACGTGCATTTAAAGTTTCAGGCTGCCCCAAGCCTTTGTGCAGCGGGAAACAGAGCATGGCGTATCGCCGCCATACCCACTCTTTCGGTTGCCGTAGCCCAAGCGTTTCAGGCTGCCTTTGGGCATGGCAAAGGCAGCCTGAAAACAAGATACGCAATGGAGCGGCGACGGCTCGTCGCCAATAAATTGGCTGCGTGGGTTGCTTGCCATGTCAGTGAGCCGCTGCTCCATTGGTTACAGATTTACAAAGGTTTCAGGCTGCCTCAAATCATCATAGGCAGCCTGAAAACAGAAAAATCGTTTGGTGTTGTGCCACGCAGTTTTTGCTAGATAGATTGATTTCAGGCTGCCTAACGCTTCACAAATGTTTGATGCTACTGCCCCTCTCCCCTACGTCCAGCCGAACGCAGCATTCTTTTTTCGGGAAAAAGCGTGCGCTTGTCCGACGACGCGCAAAGCGTGGCTAGTTCGCACGCGCCGAAAAAAGGATGCGCAGTGAGGGAAGTTCGCGTAGCGAACCTGCACGTCGGGGTCGCCTTTCTTTTGCTTACTTTTCTTTGGCGAAGCAAAGAAAAGTAAGTGCACCGTCGGCACGAGACGCATGGTTAAAGTTCCACCCAAAGCCAACCACAAAGTACAAACCATTTTCAGGCTGCCTTTAATGATGATTTAAGGCAGCCTGAAAACAAGATACGCAATGGAGCGGCGACAGCTCGTCGCCAAATAGCGCATTAAATAGGCTGCGTTGGTTAATTGCCATGTCGGCGAGCCGCCGATGCTTCATTGTAGGCAGCCTGAAAAAACAAAACCGCTTGGTATGCCACCAAACGGTTTCTTATTGGATAAATTAACTTTCAGGCTGCCCCCGATACAACCCCCACTCCTCAATCAACCGCCCCACCGCCGCAGGCACCTCATCCCCCACACTCTCCCCCGCCGCCACCCGCTGCCGAATCGCGCTGGAACTCACATCCCACAGCGGCGCAGCCAAGATTTTCAGGCTGCCCTGTTGCAACGCCTCGCCCAGCCAATCGCGCAGCTCATGCGGCGCATGGCCCAGCGACTGCCCTGCCCGCGCCGCCACCGCAATATGCGTGAGCCGCGCGAAGGTGCGCCAGTTTTTCCAAGTGTGTAGTTGCAGCAGGCTGTCCATCCCCATCAGCCACCAAAGCTCGGCATCGGCAAAATGCTGGCGAAAAATCTGCACCGTGTCCACGCTATACGTTGCCCCGCCGCGCACCATGTCCACATCGCTCGCCGCAAAACGGCTATCGCCCGCAATCGCCGCTTCCACCATCGCCAAACGTTGCGCCGCAGGCGTGCGCGAGGTGTGTTTGTGATACGGATCGCCCGCAGGCAAAAAAATCACATTGTCCAAGCCCAATTCATCGGCAAACGCGCGGGCAATATGCAAATGCCCGTTGTGAATCGGGTCAAAACTGCCGCCAAACAGCCCCAGCCTAGCCATCGCGTTCCCCCTTTTCAATCAAAGTTAATTTGCCCGTGCTCGGATGAATCACCAGCCCATGCACCACCACATTGCTCGGCATCAACGGATGATGGCGAATCATGTTCACCGTATGGCGCACGCTCTGTTCCACATTATCAAACCCCGTAAACCAGCCATCCAAATCAATCCCCGCATGGCGCAGCGTTTCAATGCGGTCGGCAGGAATGCCCCGCGCCTGCGCCGCATCCAGCATAGATTGCGCCGTTAGCCCGCGCATGCCGCAGTCAAAATGCGCAATCACCATAATCTCTTCCACGCGCAATTCCAGCACCGCCACCAGCAGCGAGCGCATCACCGAGCCCCAAGGATGCGACACCACCGCCCCCGCGTTGCGAATCATCTTCACATCACCATTTTTCACCCCCAGCGCCGCATAAATCAGCTCCACAATCCGCGTGTCCATGCACGACAAAA
>CAUQDE010000306.1:0-2618 GCA_963516425.1 uncultured Kingella sp. | reverse complement strand
GGTAAGTTGTGCTCTTGCAGAGCTTGAATTAATAATTTATTTGACATTTGGCTTTCCTAATTCTTCCCATATCTCAAAGAGCAAGCGTAGCCTGCATGGGTAGGGTGTGCGGCTCTGCCACGCACGCGCTCTTTGACATTTGGGAGATTGCTTGCAAAATTCTCATGCTGCGTCCAGACGGCTTTGGTTTTTTTCAGGCTGCCTTTGGGGTTCGGAAATCACGTGTGTCGCGGTTGAATTTCATGTATCGCTCCGTTGATTAAGGCAGCCTGAAAACCCACTTTCAGGCTGCCTGTGCTTGCTATTTCACAATCTGATTCAACTCGCCCTTGGCATATTTGCTCGCCATTTTTTCCAGCGAAATGGGCTTGATTTTATCCGCCATGCCCTCGCAGCCAAACGCCAGATAACGCGCCAAACAAATCTGTTTCATCGCTTCCACCGTTTTGCTCAGATATTTGCGCGGGTCAAACTCGCTGGGGTTTTGCGCCATAAAGCGGCGGATTGCGCCCGTGCTGGCAAGGCGCAAGTCGGTGTCAATGTTTACTTTGCGCACGCCGTGTTTGATGCCTTCCACAATTTCTTCCACGGGCACGCCGTAGGTTTCGCCAATGTCGCCGCCAAATTCGTTGATGACTTTCAGCCATTCTTGCGGCACGGAGCTGGAACCGTGCATCACAATATGCGTGTTGGGCAGCGCGGCGTGGATTTCTTTGATGCGGTCAATCCGCAGCACTTCGCCTGTGGGCGGACGGGTGAATTTATACGCGCCGTGGCTGGTGCCCACCGCAATCGCCAGCGCGTCCACATTGGTGTCGCGCACAAAACGCACGGCATCGGCAACGCTGGTGAGCATTTGGTCGTGGCGCAATTTGCCTTCCGCGCCCACGCCGTCTTCTTCGCCCGCTTCGCCTGTTTCCAAGTTGCCCAACACGCCAATTTCGCCCTCCACCGACACGCCGCAAGCGTGGGAAAACTGCACCACGCGGCGGGTTACTTCGGCGTTGTATTCGTAGCTAGACGGCGTTTTGCCGTCTTCTTGCAGCGAGCCGTCCATCATCACCGAGCTAAACCCAAGCTGGATGGAGCGTTGGCACACGTCGGGCGATGCGCCGTGGTCTTGGTGCATCACCACGGGGATATGCGGAAATTCTTCCACCGCCGCCAAAATCAGATGGCGCAAAAAAGGCGCACCCGCATATTTGCGGGCGCCTGCCGATGCCTGCACAATCACAGGCGCGTTCACTTGGTCGGCGGCTTCCATAATCGCGCGCATTTGCTCCAAGTTGTTTACGTTGAATGCGGGTAAGCCGTAGCCGTGTTCGGCGGCGTGGTCTAGAAGTTGGCGCATGGATACGAGTGCCATGGGTTTTGCTCCTTCAAAATGTAGTTGGATGTAGGAAAATGCGGGCGCAATTATAAGTGCTTGAAAGCGGGAAAACAATGGCAGGCGGGCATTTGCCCATGCGAAAGGCAGCCTGAAACGCCGTTTTGCGGTTTTCAGGCTGCCTTTTGCGCTACATGATGCTACGTTTGTTTTAGCCGGTATCGGCAACCGATTGGTGTTGCCGTGTCCGTCCGACATCGTTTCAGGCGCAGGGTGCGATGATTGAGGCAGCCTGAAAACGAGATAATCCATTTTCAGGCTGCCTGTGTTTGTGTGCAGCGCAGGCGTGTCGCCCCAAGCATTTCAGGCTGCCGAAGCATCCCATCCAAGGCAGCCTGAAAATCAGATCATCACGCCGCATCGGCGCGGGTGGTAATCACTTTGTCAATCAAGCCGTAATCCGCCGCTTCTTGGGCAGACATAAAATTGTCGCGGTCGGTGTCGCGCTCGATTTGTTCCAGCGATTTGCCCGTGTGTTCCGCCAGCATTTGGTTCAATTTTTCTTTCAGCTTCAACAGCTCGCGCGCGTGAATCTCGATATCCGAAGCCTGCCCGCCCAAGCCGCCGCTAATCAAAGGCTGGTGAATCATCACGCGGCTGTTGGGCAGGGCAAAGCGTTTGCCTTTTGTGCCTGCCGACAGCAAAAACGCGCCCATGCTCGCCGCCTGCCCCAAGCACAGCGTTTGCACATCGGGCTTGATGAACTTCATCGTGTCGTAAATGCTCATGCCTGCGGTAACGCTGCCGCCGGGGCTGTTGATGTAGAAATAAATGTCTTTGTCGGGGTTTTCGCTTTCCAAAAACAAAAGCTGTGCCACCACCAAATTGGCGGTGTGGTCATTCACGGGGCCCACCAAAAAGATAATCCGCTCTTTGAGCAGGCGCGAATAAATGTCAAACGCGCGCTCGCCGCGCCCGCTTTGTTCAATCACGGTGGGGATTAAGGTGTTGTTTTGAATATCGGGTAACATGGTTTTTCCTCAGGTTTGAATGGTTAAAACGAATCGGCAGCCTGAAAACAGGCGTATCGCGAAACGATGGATTTTCGGATAAGGCGCTCGGCTGCGTTTTCAGGCTGCCTTTGCGGCAAGCTACATTAGAATAGGCAGCCTGAAAACGGGTAAAACGGGTTTCAGCCAAGCCAAAACCTCTGCCCAAGCGGCTAACAAAAAAGCACCAAGCAATCAATCGCTTTGGTGCTTTTTGATGATGCGGTTAAGCGTTTGCGCCC
>CAUQDE010000305.1:0-2619 GCA_963516425.1 uncultured Kingella sp. | reverse complement strand
TCAGGGGTTAGAGCAGGGGACTCATAATCCCTTGGTCGTGGGTTCGAACCCCACCCGACCCACCAGATTTCAATCGCGTGAATGCCTGTTCACGCGATTTTTTGTAACCTGATACACAACACCATGCGCCGATTCTTGCTTGCCTGTTTATTATTGCCCGCGCTTGCCGTTGCCGCGCCGCAACCGCCTGCCGCTTCTCCATCCCCCTCGCCGAAAGCCGCCATGCAGCTCATCAAACAAGATGCCAATTTGTATCGCGTGGACAGCAAACTGTACCGCAGCGAACAGCTTAACCGCGACGACCTCGCCACCATCCGTCAGCTGGGTATCCGCAGCGTGGTGAATCTGCGCTATTTTGGCCGCCATAAAAACCAAAAGATTTTTGCCGACCATCCCGATATCGCGCTGATTAACCGCCCCTTGCTCACTTGGCGCGTGCAGCCGCGCGACATTGCCCGCGTGTTGCGGACGATTGAGCAACAGCAGCAACAGGGCGCGGTGCTGGTGCATTGCTACCACGGCGCGGACCGCACGGGCACGATTGTGGCGATGTACCGCATTGTGTATCACGGGCTGCCGATTGCCGATGCGCTGGCGGAAATGAAGCACGAACGCTTTGGCTACCACAGCATTTGGCGGAATTTGGAGCGGCTGTTTACCGAAGAGAACGTGGCGCAGGTTAAGGCGGAGCTGGCGCGGTTGCGCGGGGGCGAGTAAAGCATGAAAGGCAGCCTGAAAAACGGATTTCAGGCTGCCTTACTGCGGCGGACGGTTGATGCGGGGCGGCAAAAGGATTAACCATTTCCAAAACCCATGATGGTGGGGCTTGGATGCCCGAAAAACACCGACCTATTTCAATACGCCACCACTAAAAATGTCGGGCATCCATGCCCGACCTGCAACACCCCCCAAGGCTTTTGCCAAGGTTTCAGAATAGCAAAAGGCAGCCTGAAAACGCTTGTATCCCGTTTTCAAGCTGCCTTTTATCGTGATGACAGGCGCGGCAGTTTCATCATCCGTTCGGCGCGCCCCCCATCGCGCCCTGCCCTGCCCTATTCCGCCGCTGGGGCAGTGTTCATCAGCCGTATGGCTTTCAGGCTGCCGTAATGGCTGAAATACGCCGCCAGCCCGATAAACACGCCGTTTTCGTCGTAGGCGCGAAGCGGCGTGTTGCTTTTCAGGCTGCCGCTGGGGGTGTATGGCGCGGTTTGCCCGAAGCGCAGTTTGCGGGCGGCTTCGTTGTCTACGTTAATGCGCGGCAGGTAGTGCATAAGGGCGTCGCAGGGCAAGAGCAGGGCATCGCGCTCGGCTTCGGACAGCGCGGCAAGCGCGTCCAGCGTGTGGGTTTGGGCGATATCAAAGCCTGCAGTGGCGGTGCGGCGCAGGGCGGTGAGGTGGGCGTAGGTGCCGAGCTGCTTGGCGATGTCTTCGGCGAGGGTGCGGATGTAGGTGCCTTTGCTGCACTGCACGGCGATGGTGGCGTGCGGCGGGGCAAAATCTTGGACGGCGATTTGGCGGATGGTGATGTCGCGCGGTTTGCGCTCGATGGTGATGCCTTGGCGGGCGTATTCGTAGAGCGGTTTGCCGTTGTGTTTGAGCGCGGAAAACATGGGGGGGACTTGGCGTATATTGCCGGTGAGCGCGGTGCAGGCAGCCTGAAATTCGCTCAGGCTGATGTCGCTGCGCCCTGTGGCGATGATGTCGCCTTCGGCATCGCCCGTGGTGCTGGCTTCGCCGAGTTTGAGCGTGGCGGTGTAGGCTTTGTCGGCATCCAAAAGGTATTGGGCGAATTTGGTGGCTTCGCCAAAGCAGACGGGCAGCACGCCGGTGGCAAGGGGGTCCAGCACGCCGGTGTGCCCTGCTTTTTCGGCGCGGTAGAGGCGGCGGGCTTGTTGCAGGGCGGTGTTGCTGGATAAGTGAAGCGGTTTGTCTAGCAGGAGCACGCCGCTGACGGGACGTTTGCTGGGTTTGGCGGGGGTCATGTTTTCGGGCGGGGGATAGATGGGCAGCCTGAAACCTAGAATGGAGCGGCGACGGCTCGTCGCCAAATGGTTATCCAACAGGGCTTTATGGGTTGGCAACATCGGCGAGCCACCGATGCTCCACAGATTGCAGGTTTTGCAAAGGTTTCAGCCTGAAACGGGATTTCAGGCTGCGTTTGGGATTGGCGTTTAGGCGGAAGTTTTGTAACGGCGCGGCAACAGGTCTGTCGCTGATGCTGCGTTGAACAGGGCTGCCGTGCTGTTGGCCGGATGTCGGCGAGCCGGTGCGCCATGTGTGTTTTCAGGCTGCCTTAGCCGTATTCTTTCACCGTGCCATCCAGCGCAATCGCCCATGCTTTGATGTCGGGGCGTTGTTTGACGGCGTTTCGGATAACGGATTCGCTGCTCACTGCAAAGGCGGTGGACAGGGCATCGGCAAGGGCGGCTTGGTCGGCGCGCACGCTGATGCTTTGGTAGCGAGGGCTGCTGCCGCCTGTTTTGGGGTTGAACAGGTGGGTGAACTTGCCATCGGGGTCAAAATAGGTGCCGTAGCCGCCTGATGTGGCGAGGGCTTGGTTATCCAGCGGGATTTGGAAGCGCGTGCCGTTGGGGTCTTTGGGGTCGCGCACGCTGACGC
>CAUQDE010000304.1:0-2627 GCA_963516425.1 uncultured Kingella sp. | reverse complement strand
TGCGCCAAACTTCCCTCACTCCGCATCCTTTTTTCGGCGCGTGCGAACTAGCCGCGCTTTGCGCGTCGTCGAACAAGCGCACGCTTTTTCCCGAAAAAAGAATGCTCCATTCGGCTGAACGTAGGGGAGAGGCAGTAGTATTAAACGTAGCTGATGGATTAGGCAGCCTGAAAGCCAATCCATCCAGCAAAAAAAATCGTTTGGCAGAATACCAAGCGGTTTTGTTTTTTCAGGCTGCCTTTGGGGTGTGGATGGCTGCTGGTGTTTTTGGGTTTACAAGATGATGAGGCAGCCTGAAAACGAGGCAACGGCAGTTTCCAATCAGTTCAACTGGTAGGGTGTGTGAACTTGTTCACGCACCGCTTGGCAATGGCTAAACGGTGCGTGGCAAAGCCACACACCCTACTTATTCGGTTGAACAAAAATGGCAGCCTGAAAACGCATCAAGTACGTTTCAGGCTGCTTTGGGGCTAGGCGGGCAGGGCGTTTGGTTTGCACAGCATTGAGGCAGCCCGAAACCGCGTATTCATCGCTTACACCGCGCTATTTCACTAATTTCAGGCTGCGTTTTTTGGGCGGCTCGCTGTTTGCGTTGCTGTTATCGGTGGGCGTTTCAGGCTGCCTTGGGGCATCGCTTGGGGTGTAGGGGTCAACTTCAAAGCCCATGCCTTCGCCTGTTTCTTTGGCAAATAGGCTAATCACGTGTCCGATTGGCACCCAGATTTCGTGCGACACGCCGCCGAAGCGGGCGTGGAAGTTTACCCATTCGTTGTCAATAAACAGGTCTTTGGTGGCGGTGGGGCTGATGCTGAGCACGATTTGGTCGTCTTGCACATATTGGGCGGGCACGCGGGTGTGTTCGTTTACCCATACGGCGATGTAGGGCGTGTTGCCGTTGTCTAGGCACCATTCGTATAGGGCGCGGATAAGGTAGGGCTTGGTGGAGGTGGATTGGGTCATGTGGGTCTCCTGTGAGTATGCAAAACTCCTTTGCGGGTAACAAAGGGGCAGCCTGAAACTTAGAACCTGCGTTCACTATTTTCATAGGTATCTTTTATGTCCTAAAAACGCGGCTACTGCGTTAAAAATGCTCGCAAGGTGTCCAACCTTGCTGCGCTTTTTGCCTTGTATCCGCGCTTTTATGCCATAAAATCTACCTATGCAAATAATGAATACAGGTTCTTATTTGCGCATGGCTTTTTCGGCGGGGGTGAGCGCTTCGGCAAACGCGGGGCGTTGGAAGATGCGCTCGGCAGATTTGAGCAACGGCGCGGCGGATTTGCCCAGCTTGATGTCGTAGTGTGTCAAACGCCAGAGCAGGGGGGCGAGGGCAACGTCAATCATGGAAAAATCGTCGCCCAGCACATATTTGTTTTTGGCGTAAGCAGGGGCAATCATGGTTAGACCTTGCGCGATGGCTTCGCGGGCTTTGGCTTGTTCTTTGGCGGTGGCGGCTTGGTTTTCCAGCGTGGCAACGTGAACAAACAATTCTTTTTCTAGGCGGAACAGCACCAGCCGCCCGCGCCCGCGCATCACGGGGTCGGCGGGCATGAGCTGCGGATGGGGGAAGCGTTCGTCTAGGTATTCGTTGATGATGTTGGATTCGTAGAGAATCAAATCGCGCTCCACCAGCACGGGCACTTGGTTGTAGGGGTTGATAACGGCGAGGTCTTCGGGTTTGTTGAAGGTGTCGATGTCTTTGATTTCAAAATCCATGCCTTTTTCAAACAGCACAAAGCGGCAACGGTGGCTAAATGGGCAGGTGATGCCCGAATAGAGTGTCATCATAATGGGGATTCCTTGTTGATTAGATTAGGCAGCCTGAAAACGGATGGGCTTTCAGGCTGCCTATTTGTTTGAAATGCGGTTGGGCATAATTATAGCGGATTGTAAAGATAAAAGCGAATTTTTGTGATTAACATCATGTTTTGTTTGAATAAATTAGGCAGCCTGAAAAACGCGCAACGGAGTGTTTTCTGCCTTGCGCGTTCGCATCATTTAAACAACATCATCACCGCCACAAAACACAAAAACGCGCCAAACGCTTTTTTCAACACCGAAACAGGCAAGCGATTGGCCGCCATTGCGCCCAAGCGCGAAGTGAACACGCTGGCGGACACGATGCCCACAAACGCGGGCAAATACACAAAGCCGATGGAATAGGCGGGCATATCGGCAAAACGGCTGCCGCTGAGCATAAAGCCAATGGTTGCGCCGATGGCCAGCAGCACGCCACAGGCGGAAGATGTGCCGATGGCGCGTTTCATTTCAAAGCCGCGGCTGTTTAAAAACGGCACAATAAACGCGCCGCCGCCAATGCCCGCAAAGCTAGACAGCGCACCAATCACCACGCCCGCTATGATTTGCACCCGCGCGGTAAGCGGCTTGGCGGGCGGCGCGGTTTTTTGTTTACTGGCGATAAGCATTTTGATGGCAAGCAGCAGCATCATGGCGGCAAACATTTTCATCAGCTTGGCTTTGGGCAAGCCCGACACCAAGTAGCCAAACACAAACACCGATGCCATCAGCGCGGGCACAAGGTAGCGGAACACGCGAAAATCCACATTGCCCAGCTTGCGGTGTTGCCACGCGGACGAAATGGAGGTGAACACGATGGTGGAAAACGA
>CAUQDE010000303.1:0-2629 GCA_963516425.1 uncultured Kingella sp. | reverse complement strand
GCGTGAGCATCAAATTGCGCACGATAAAATCGCGGTGCACATACACTTTGGGCTGCGCTTCAATCACAGGCAGCAGCGTGTCTATCGTTTGTTGCCATAATTGGCGTTGCGCAAAATTCAGGCTGCTGTTTAATTCTTTTGCCACAAACCATTCGGGAAACAAATTCATCTCGCGTAGCAAAATCTCGCGGCTGTATTCGGGCAACTGGTTGGGCTGGCTGGATTTTTGCAGAATAATCAGCTCATCAATCGCTTCCAGCAGCAAGGCTTTGTGCGCTGCGGGCGTGTTTTCTTGCTGCATCGCTTTCAAATATTGCACATCGCCCAAATCGTTTAACACGATAAAACCCAGCTCCAAATCTTTGGCGAGCACGGTGGGCACATTCAGGCTGCTGAATAAATCGCGCACTTTCAAATAATTTGCCACGCTCTCGCGCATTTTTTCGGGCGGCGCGTCCATGCAAATCACCGTGCTGCCATCGGCAAAAGTGGCGCGAAAATAACGGCGAAAATCGGCATCCGCAGCAGCAAAGCTCAGTTCAAAGGGTTGATTGGGGTAAACGCTGGTGAGCCAGTCTTTTAGCAGGGTTTCTCGTTGCATACTGTGAATTATCGGGTTTTCGGTTAAAATAGCCCGTCATTTTAACTTTAAAACCGTTGCAAGGTGTGATTTTGTCTCGTTCATTTGTAAGCAAACCATTAGTCGCCATGCTGGGCATTGCCTTTTCAGGCAGCGCATGGGCGGTGTCGGATACATGGCAGCCTGAAAAGCTAGGCTGGGTGTGCCGTGCGCCCAATCCGCAAGCCAAAGGCGTTGCCCCCGCCCGCAAAACAGGGCTGCCCAAGCTGCCGCAAGATGTAACCCGCATTGAAGCAGATAAAGCCGCAGGGCAAACCAATTTGCGCCACCGTGCGCAAGGCGATGTCATCATTGAGCGCAACGACGAAACGCTGAATGCCGATTGGGTGGACTACGACCAGCCCAATGAACACGTTTACGCGGGCGACCAATTCACGCTCACCCGCGCCGATGGGCAAACCGTGCAAGGCGACAAGCTGGACTACGACCTTGCCAAGCATTCGGGCAACGCCAACAACACCGAATTTGTTGCCGAGCAAAACAACAAACGGCTGCAAGGCGTATCACGCAGCCTGAAAATGTATGACGACAACCATCACGCCGCGCAAGAAGTCAAATTCAACACCTGCGAAACAGGCGACACATCGTGGTACATCCAAGCCGAAGAGCTGACCACCAACCGCGAAACAGGCATCGGCGTGGCAAAAAAAGCCAAGCTGGTGTTTGCGGGCGTGCCGATTTTGTACACACCGTGGGTGGATTTTCCGATAAACGGCAACCGCAAAAGCGGTCTTTTGGTGCCGACCATGTCGGTGGGATCGGATGGCGCGTCGGTTGATTTGCCGTATTACTTCAACCTTGCGCCCAACTACGATGCCACGCTCACCCCGGGCTACATCGGCGCGCGCGGCGCGCGCATCGGCGGCGAGTTCCGCTATTTGCAGCCCAAATACACAGGCAGCGCCAGCATCAAATATATGCCGCACGACAGCAAACGCAATCGCAACAACCGCGCCGCGTTCAGCCTGAAACACAGCCAAGTGTTCACTTCCAAGCTTACAGGCGGCATAGACTTCAACCAGGTTTCCGACGACGATTACTACCGCGATTTCGCAGGGCGCAACGAGTTGGCCGAAAGCACCAACCTCAACCGCAAAGCATGGCTGAACTACCATCAAGACCTATGGGGCGCGCCGTTCAACGCAGAATTGATGGTGCAAAAATACCAAATTCTCAACGACTCCAACGGCAACAAAGGCGCGGTGTATTCCATCTTGCCGCGCCTGTCTGCAACTTGGGCAAAAAACATCAATCCCTACACCGAGCTGGACATCAAAGCGCAGCTCACCCGCTTTGACCACAAAGATATGCAAAGCGGCAACCGCGCTGTGATTTACCCCAGCATCCAATGGGATTTCCACAACACATGGGGTTATGTGCGCCCCAAAGTGGGCGTGCACGCCACGCGCTATTGGCTAGACAAATTTGGCAGCCTGAAATCGCGCGACACCTCGCGCATCCTGCCGATTGTGAACGTGGACAGCGGCATCACGCTGGAACGCCAAGCCAAGCTGTTTGGCGGCAGCTTCGTGCAAACCGTTGAACCCCGCCTGTTCTACAACTACACCCCCAGCAAATCGCAAAACGACTTGCCCAATTTTGACTCGTCGCTCAACGATTTTAGCTACGACCAACTGTTCCGCGAAAACATCTATTCAGGTAACGACCGCATCAATGCCAACAACAGCCTATCGGCAGGTTTGCAAACCCGCTTTCTCAACCCCAACACAGGCTATGAATACTTCCGCGCAGGCGTTGGCGAAAAATATTATTTCACCCGCGACGAAGTTGCCCTTTCAGGCAGCCTGAATCAAAACGAGCGTAAAAACGGCGACATCGTTGCCTTTGCCAGCGGGCAAGTCGCCCCCAGCTGGTTTGCCGACAGCAACTGGCATTGGAGCGCCGACAACAAAGCCACCCAGCGCTACGACTTGGGCATCCGCTACAACCCCGAAGCGGGCAAAGTGTTGAGCGCACGCTTCAAATACG
>CAUQDE010000302.1:0-2649 GCA_963516425.1 uncultured Kingella sp. | reverse complement strand
AAAATGCCCGTAGCGCAGCAGGCTGGCGTATTGTTTCCATTCGCCATGCTGGCGGGCGATGTCTAGCGGACAATCGCGCACAATTTGGGCATACGCCACATTGCGGCGAAACGGGATAAAAGTTTCGCTCATTTGAAACGGATAGGCTTGGTCGTCCAGAATTTGCCCGAACGCGGTAAAGGCTTGCAGCTTTTCGTTGCCGTCCAAACGGATTTTGGGGCTGTAATACAGCAGCCAGTCGCCGCGTTTCATGCGGTTGAGCGGGGCGGCTTTGCCGTGGCAGACTTGGCAAAAGCCGCCTGCGACACCGCGTAAAACGTGTTCTTGGGAAACTGTGCCTATCCAATATTTCATATATGCTCCTGTGATTGAAGGTGCCCGACGGCATTTCAGGCAGCCTGAAACGCCGTCGGGCAGAACCCTATTTCACCGATGAATTGCCGCCGTCGGCAAACAGCGACGCGCCGGTGACAAAACTCGCCGCTGGGCTGGCAAGAAAGGCAATCACCGAGGCGATTTCTTCAGGCTGCGCGATGCGTTTGACCGCGTGCAGCCCCGCCGCCCACGCCTTTTGCTCCGCGTTGCCCGCCATATTCGTATCCACACCGCCCGAAAGCACCGCGTTGGCGCGGATGCCCTGTGCCGCATAATCGGCAGTAATGCCTTTTACCAACGCGCTCAACGCCGCTTTTGCCGTGCCGTACGCCGACAGGTTCGGCAGGGCAACGCTGCTGCCGACAAAGCTAGATGTGAACACCAGCGCTCCGCCGCCGCGCGCCAGCATCGCCGGGATTTGGCTGCGCGCGCCCAAAAATGCGGTAGTCAAATTACTCTCTAGCGTGTCGCGCCATTCATCGGGCGACAGCTCGGCAAGCGGCTTGTACACGCCCAGTGCGCCAACATTGTTGACCGCAATATCCAGCCCGCCGAAAACCTGTTCCGCCGTACGCACCACCGCCGCATGGGTTTCAGGCTGCCGCGCGTCGCCCGCTACCGTTTCCGCCCTGCCACCCGCCTCGCGCACCAACGCCGCCGTCTGCGCCAATTCGTCCGCCCGCCGCGCACACAACACCACCGCCGCGCCCTGTTTCGCCAACAGCAAGGCCGTTGCCCTGCCAATGCCCGACGACGCGCCGATAACGGCGGCGACTTTGCCATTCAGATTCAAAAAATCGTTTTGCATGGTTTTTCCTTTTCTGTCAGTTGCTTGGTAACAGGGACGGATTTTAAGGAAAAGACGCGATGCAAACGACCCGATTCTTGCGGAGTTTTCAGGCTACCTTTGGAGCTTTCAGACGGCGTATCGGGCATAAGTAGGTCGGGCATTTATGCCCGACGGTTTTTAAATTTGTCCTGGCTTGTCGGGCATCAATGCCCGACCTACTGCCTGAAAAGTTTTCAGACGGCGTATCGGCTTATTTGAGATAGACGATTTTTGTCCCGTCAAGACGCAGAATTTTTTTGACCTGCAAATGTTGTACCAGCTTTTCCGTTTCTTGGTCGCTGTATTTTGCAAGGGATTTAATCATGTTACGCAACGCGCTAACCTTATTTGGTCTGTTCGGCTTTGAAGCCGATAAAGCAGCCGTTATCTTTTTCCATACCGTTTCATCGGGCTGATAATTTTCAGGCTGCTTTGGAGTTGGCTTCGGCTTGGGTTCTGCAAAAGGTGCATATTCTATTTTTCCGCTCTCTTGGCGGATTAAATTCTGCTCACCCAAATAGTATGCAAACGCTTGAATATCGTCTTGGCTGATGTTCAAACACAATGCGTTTGCACGGTTTTCCACGGCAGCCTGAAAATCTGCATAGGTTTTGGGCTTTTGACTCAGAATATAACGTTGGATTTTTTGTAATAAATCCGCATCGCTCACGTGATAAGACACGCGATTTTGCTCATCGATTTGAATCAGGTTTTGCGCTTTAAGTTTATTGGTTACTGCAATGGTTGTGGCTTCGCATTCTTCGTCCGTTTTATCGGCAAACAAATCATGCAAAATATATTTGCGCAAATTCTGCTGCAAATTGTGCAGATAATTGGGGCGGAAGGCATCGGGCTTTCGCAGCGCGGTCAAGGCAGCCTGAAAATAAGGGGCTAACGGTTGCTGCGGTTTGGATGGTTTGGATGGTTCGGATGGTTGCGCGGTTTCAATCAACGGCACGGGCTGGGAAGCAGTGATTTTTTCATGCTGCACTTCTTCTATGCCGGCTAAGCGAATGATATTTTGAGCGTATTGGTTTTCTAAAATGTGCTCAACCAAAACATCGTAACCGCCATCGCGCGAGAGTATGCCGATTTGGGCATTTGGGTCGGTGGCGGTAATTTGCCCGAGATAGTAGCTCAAATAAAAATCCAAGGCGTTTTTGCCCATTTTCTGCAAATGCACAAGATGGGCGCGTTCGCCAAAACGCAGCAGGGATTTAACCAGGCTGACCGGCAGCATTTTGTGCATGACGCCGATAAACAGCCAAACATGCGTGTTTTCTACTGGCAGTTTATCCAAATTTTGTGGTTGGACGTTTTCAAAATCTATGAGCAAGTGTTTCATGGTTTTAATTCTGTCAGTCGGGCATTCATGCCTGACGGTTTTTAAATGGGGCTGTACTAGATAAGCAGTCATGTTAGACTGCAAAAATGAAGATAACCCA
>CAUQDE010000301.1:0-2660 GCA_963516425.1 uncultured Kingella sp. | reverse complement strand
TTTTCTTCCGCCTTACAGTATTTTACAGTTCATTAACAATTCGCTGTCTGAAAACCAGTCCATCCACCTCACAAGCTGCTTTTTTATCTACTCAATGTTAAATTTTGTTATTGCCTGTATTGACATAAATCAACAAACAATGCTAATTTTTCGCCAACAAGGAGCTTAAAAATGACGACTTATCCCATTGTTCAAGCGACCAAACCACTCAACTGGCAAGCCATTGCTCAAATTGCGGTACACGACAATGGCGAACCTTTGCTTGCCTTGCCCTTGTGTTCTCGTATTCAACTTATCCCCACTTATTTTAATCAACACATTAGCGGTGCGATTAACGCGCTGGTGCTGCGCCAAACAGTTGCCAAAAAATTGCAACACGCCGCCACTTTGTTGCCCGACACATTGGGCTTGGTGGTGTTTGACGGCTGGCGACCGCTGTGTGTTCAACAAGCTCTACGCGATGAAATCCGCCAACAAATTGTTGCCAAACACCCTAAAGCCGATGAGGTGTGGATTGAAGCGCGATTGGACGAATTTGTCGCCAACCCCAATCGCCACGATATGTATCCACCGCATTTAACAGGCGGTTCGGTTGATGTCAGTTTGTTCCATCGTGCCACAGGCGAAGTGTTGGACATGGGCAGCGCATTTGACGAAGCAGGACATTTGTCCTACACCGCCGCGTTGGAAAACGAAACCGATGCGCGATTGGATGCAGCGCGACAACATCGCCGCATCTTGGTGGGCGCAATGGTGCAGGCTGGTTTTACCAATATCCCAACCGAATGGTGGCATTTTGATTTTGGCAACCAAAATTGGGCATATTTTAGCGGTGCGGACAGGGCAATCTATGGCGCAGCGCATTGGCAGGACTAATTTACTTTTCTTTAACCCAACCACAAGGAGTACCCAAAATGCCACTTATTTCTGCGGATAACCATTTGCTGTTGTGGACGTTTTTGATGTTAGCCGCCTCAGTCGCGATTTACATAGAACTAAATTGCCGTTGGGCGGCCAAAATCCCTGGCGCAGTGCTGGCATTGCTCATTGCCTTGGCAGCGTCCAATTTTGGGCTAATCCCCACCGATGCCCCTGCCTACGATGCTGTTTGGGGCTACATCGTGCCGCTTGCCATTCCGCTGCTGCTTTTTCAGTTGGACTTACACGCGCTGTTCAAAGAAAGCGGTCGCTTGTTGATTATTTTCCTGATTAGCTCGGTTGGCACGATGCTGGGCGCGTTAATTGGCTTTTTCATGCTCAAAGACCACATTCCCGAATTGGGTAAAATCACAGGCATGATTAGCGCGTCTTACACAGGCGGTGGCGTGAACTTTGCTGCGATGACGGCGCGATTAGAACCCAGTAAAGACATCACCGCCGCTACCATTGTGGCAGATAACTTGATGATGGCGTGTTACTTTTTTATTTTGATTGGCATTTCGGGTTCGTATGCCGTTCGCAAAATTTGGGGCAGCCCCTATCAAGACGAATTGGACAAAAATGGCACGAGCAATCAAAACATGGCGGCAGATTATTGGCAAACCAAGCCCATTTCATTGCAAAGCATCGCCCTGTCTTTGGGCGCGTCTATGGCGATTGTGGCGGTGGCGTTTACCGTGTCCAAATGGCTCAAAGGCATTTTGGGTGAAGGCAGCAATATGGCAACCAATATGCTGTTTAGCTTGGTTACGGACAAATATTTGCTGCTCACGTCTTTAACACTGCTGGTGATTGCGCTGTTCCGCAATGGTGTTCGCAAGTTAGACGGCAGCCAAGAGCTTGGCACATACGGTATTTATTTGTTTTTTGTGGTGATTGGTATTCCAGCGTCTATTCCATTGATTATTCAAAACGCGCCGTTGTTGTTTGTGTTCACGCTCACGGTGGCGATGGTTAATTTGTTGATTACCTTGATTTTTGGCAAGTTGCTCAAATTCAGCATAGAAGAGATTGTGCTGGCGTGTAATGCCAACGTAGGTGGCCCAACCACCGCTGCGGCATTGGCAATCGGCAAAGGCTGGCGCGACTTGATTGGCCCGATTTTGTTGATTGGCACGGTGGGTTATATTATTGGCAACTATATCGGTATGTTTATTTATGGCTTGATACAGTGATGACGGATTCGAGTGGCTTGGTGGATAATCCAGTCGCCCGAATGCGTTTGTAATTGTAGGTCGTAAAAAGTGCAGGCTGCTTTTCTTATCGCCGCGTTCAGATTTTTCAATCGCATAAATCCGCCAATTCTCTTGACTTTTTCCGCTGGCTTACAGTATTTTACGGTTCATTAACAATTCGCTGTCTGAAAACCAGTTCATCCACCTCCAAAAGTAAAGGAACGCTTATGAGCAACGACCACACGCCACACGGTTTGCAGCGCAATCTGAAAAACCGTCACTTGCAGCTTATCGCCATCGGCGGAGCCATCGGCACCGGCCTGTTTATGGGTTCGGGGAAGACCATTCACTTGGCGGGCCCCTCTGTGCTGCTGACTTATATCATCATCGGTACGTTTCTGTTTTTTATCATGCGTGCCATGGGTGAGCTGCTGCTTTCAAATTTGGAATATAAATCGTTCACCGATTTCACTTATGATTTGCTGGGCCCTGCCGCCGGTTTCTTTGTGGGTTGGACCTATTGGTTCTGCTGGGTCGTTATCGGCA
>CAUQDE010000300.1:0-2664 GCA_963516425.1 uncultured Kingella sp. | reverse complement strand
GTTGGGCAAGGACATCAGCGGCGCGCTGCAAGGCGTGGGGCTGGATCCGCAGGTAGGCTTTCTGCACGCCGACCGTCCGGGGCGCGACAGCCTGGCGCAGGATATTTTGGAAGAATTCCGCGCCTGGCAGGCCGACCGCCTCGCGCTGAGCCTGATTAACCGCGGCCAGCTCAAACCGCAGGATTTCGTTACCGAAAGCAGCGGCGCGGTCAGCCTGAAAGCTGAAGCGCGCAAAGTGCTGTTTCAAGCCTTGCAGGCGAAAAAACAGGAAAAAATCGTCCACCCGTTTTTGCAGGAAGAAGTGGAAGTTGGACTGCTGCCGCACATCCAAGCCATGCTGCTCGCCCGCTACCTGCGCGGCGACTTGGCGGAATACCCCGCGTTTCTGATGCGCTGAATGCCCCGCAAACCGTTTTTCAGGCTGCCTTTCCGAGTACCAAACGTTTTCCAGGCTGCCCAAGGGAGAACAACCATGCTGATGCTGATTACCTATGACATCTCGCTGCAAGACCCCGAAGGCGCATCGCGGCTGCGGCGCGTAGCACAATACTGCCTCGACTATGGCGTGCGCGTACAATATTCCGTATTCGAATGCGACATCGCACCCGACCAATGGGTGAAACTGAAAGCCAAACTGCTCGCCACCTACAACCCCGCAACCGACAGCCTGCGCTTCTACCACCTAGGCAGCAAATGGCGGCGCAAAGTGGAACACCACGGCGCGAAACCCGCCCCCGACGTGTTCCGCGACACCCTCATCGTATAAATCGCCAACCTGCGGCACACATCCAAACCCCCGCAGGTTGGCGATTGCATTTTGTTCTTTAACAATCAGTAAATTAACGGGGCGGAAAAAGCAAACTAAGGCTGTGCTATACTCGCCCCACAGCCTTTCCTGGCAGCTTAGCGAAACAGAGGCGTGAAAGCCTTTGCGGATGCTGGCTGAGGGCGGGGCAGCAGCCGCCTTCGGGCGGCTGTGTGTTGAAACTACCGCCCTATTTTGCAGGCTGTGAACTACCCGTGCAGCCGCCTTCGGGCGGCTGTGTGTTGAAACAAAAAACAGGCTTAAATCTGAAA
This sequence comes from uncultured Kingella sp., assembly GCA_963516425.1. Classification (GTDB taxonomy): domain Bacteria; phylum Pseudomonadota; class Gammaproteobacteria; order Burkholderiales; family Neisseriaceae; genus Kingella_B. The sequence goes on along the minus strand of CAUQDE010000300.1, from coordinate 1,587 downwards.
ACAAAAAACCACGCAGCCGCCTTCGGGCGGCTGTGTGTTGAAACTCTCTTTCCAGTTAATATGTAATCAACATCCGCGCAGCCGCCTTCGGGCGGCTGTGTGTTGAAACAACCGCAAGCGTTAAACCATCTGCCAAATCGTGCGCAGCCGCCTTCGGGCGGCTGTGTGTTGAAACAATCGTGTGTTGCCAACAGCTCGGTGGAAACAGGGGCGCAGCCGCCTTCGGGCGGCTGTGTGTTGAAACAATCAGCGTGCCGTAAAAACCGAGTTTCATATCGCGCAGCCGCCTTCGGGCGGCTGTGTGTTGAAACAGGCGTTATCGCCATGTGTTGAATTATACACTAAGCAGCCGCCTTCGGGCGGCTGTGTGTTGAAACGGGCGCATCGGTGGTTTGAATAAATTTGTAGGTGCAGCCGCCTTCGGGCGGCTGTGTGTTGAAACAGCACTTCCAACGCCCGCTCGCGGCTCACGGTGGGCAGCCGCCTTCGGGCGGCTGTGTGTTGAAACAGGCTGCCTCCTTAACGCTCATCGCGCGAAACCGCAGCCGCCTTCGGGCGGCTGTGTGTTGAAACAACTCAACGCTAACATATTGCTTGCTCAATGCCGCAGCCGCCTTCGGGCGGCTGTGTGTTGAAACTGACAAATTCGCAATGCGGTTGTCTAATGCCGTAGCAGCCGCCTTCGGGCGGCTGTGTGTTGAAACTGCGCCCGCATCAAAATCCCCTGCTTCGCTCTGTGCAGCCGCCTTCGGGCGGCTGTGTGTTGAAACAGGCGAAAAATCATAATCATAGCCTGTTAATTCAAGCAGCCGCCTTCGGGCGGCTGTGTGTTGAAACTGATTTTCGCAAATTTGGCGGATTGCGAACCGTGCAGCCGCCTTCGGGCGGCTGTGTGTTGAAACACACATATCGCAACACAAACCAATCACGTCCACTTGCAGCCGCCTTCGGGCGGCTGTGTGTTGAAACTGGCGTGTAAACCGCGTTGGTGCAGCCAATCGCGGCAGCCGCCTTCGGGCGGCTGTGTGTTGAAACACGGGTTGCCATGTTTACAACTTTACGGAAGCGTGCAGCCGCCTTCGGGCGGCTGTGTGTTGAAACCATAAGTTGCTAAATCAATTTCAGTTGAAAAATCGCAGCCGCCTTCGGGCGGCTGTGTGTTGAAACCATTTCAAACATTTTGTGATTGTCGGACATATCCGCAGCCGCCTTCGGGCGGCTGTGTGTTGAAACTCTTTCTGCCTATTTAGGCGTTTGGTTGATAATGCGGGCAGCCGCCTTCGGGCGGCTGTGTGTTGAAACGCACATGGGGCAACCGCACCTGCTCGGAAGACCCGCAGCCGCCTTCGGGCGGCTGTGTGTTGAAACACGCCGATTTTGGCAAATTGGAAGCCATCAGAACGCAGCCGCCTTCGGGCGGCTGTGTGTTGAAACTGCCCATCAGGGCGTTTGTTGTTTATGCTTCGCAGCAGCCGCCTTCGGGCGGCTGTGTGTTGAAACTTTAATATTCATTTCTAAATTCTCTTTCTGCCCAGCAGCCGCCTTCGGGCGGCTGTGTGTTGAAACACGGATTGAGTGGGATGGCGA
>CAUQDE010000299.1:0-2664 GCA_963516425.1 uncultured Kingella sp. | reverse complement strand
TTCAACATCGCCAGCTACGCCCTGCTCACCATGATGCTCGCCCAAGTCTGCGGCTTGCAAGCGGGCGAATTCATCCACACGCTCGGCGACGCGCATCTATACAACAACCATCTTGAACAAGCCCGCTTGCAGCTCACGCGCGAACCGCGCCCGCTGCCCAAAATGCACATCAACCCCGGTGTGCGCGACATTTTTGCCTTCCGATTCGACGATTTTGAATTGGCGGATTACGACCCGCACTCGCATATCAAAGCGCAAGTGTCGGTTTGATTGCCCCGCCGCGATTGAATAATAAAGGCAGCCTGAAAACCGGTTTTCCGTTTTCAGGCTGCCTGCGCCGCACAGCGAAGCCGCAAACCAATCCTTCCAACACCCCCAAAGGACACCCCATGACAACCCCACAAAAAACTTGGTCAGGACGCTTCAACGAGCCCGTCTCCGAACTGGTGAAACAATACACAGGCTCCATCAGCTTTGACCAACGTCTCGCCAAATGGGACATCCAAGGCTCGCTCGCCCACGCCCAAATGCTGCACGAAGCAGGTGTGCTTTCCGCCGAAGACCTTGCCGCTATCCAGCGTGGCATGGCAGAAATCACCGCCGAAATCCAAGCAGGCAGCCTGAAATGGTCGCTAGACTTGGAAGACGTGCACATGAATATTGAGCGCCGTCTTACCGACAAAATCGGCGACGCAGGCAAACGCTTGCACACAGGGCGCAGCCGCAACGACCAAGTCGCCACCGACATCCGCCTATGGTTGCGCGACGAAATCAGCATCATCCGCAGCCTAATCAAAGACTTGCAAACCGCGCTGCTGGATTTAGCCGCCGAACACGCCGCCACCGTGATGCCGGGGTTCACCCACCTGCAAGTTGCCCAGCCCGTGAGCTTTGGGCATCACCTGCTTGCCTATGTGGAAATGCTGGGGCGCGACGATGAGCGCATGGCAGATTGCCGCCGCCGCGTGAATCGCATGCCGCTGGGCGCAGCCGCGCTGGCAGGCACAACCTTCCCCATCCGCCGCGAAACCACCGCCAAACTGCTTGATTTTGAACAAATTTGCCAAAACTCGCTGGATGCCGTGTCCGACCGCGACTTCGCCATAGAATTCACCGCCGCCGCATCGCTAATCATGGTGCATTTGAGCCGTCTATCCGAAGAACTGATTTTGTGGATGTCGCCGCGCTTCGCCTTTATAGACATCGCCGACCGCTTTTGCACAGGTTCCAGCATCATGCCGCAGAAAAAAAACCCCGATGTGCCCGAACTGGTGCGCGGCAAATCAGGGCGCGTGATAGGACACCTTACAGGCTTGATTATGTTGATGAAATCGCAGCCCTTGGCGTATAACAAAGACAATCAAGAAGACAAAGAGCCGCTGTTTGACACCGTGAACACGCTGATAGACACGCTGCGGATTTATGCCGACATGATGCGCGGCATCACCGTGAAGCCCGAAAATATGCGCGCCGCCGTGCTGCAAGGCTTCGCCACCGCCACCGATTTGGCGGATTATCTGGTGAAAAAAGGCGTGCCGTTCCGCGACAGCCACGAAGTCGTTGCCCAAGCCGTGCGCCATGCCGACGCGCAAAAATGCGACCTCGCCGATTTGCCGCTTGCCGTGCTGCAAGGGTTTAGCCCTTTGATTGAAAACGATGTTTACAGCATCCTCACCCCCGAGGGCAGCCTGAACGCGCGTAACCACATCGGCGGCACCGCGCCCGAGCAGGTGAAGGCGCAAGTGGCGCGCTGGCGGGCGTTGCTGGCGCAATAGGCACAGATGGCGGCAGCCTGAAAACGGTTGATGGCGTGTCCATTCCCGTTTTCAGGCTGCCGCTATGTTTTCGCCCATGCCTGCTTATGGTGTTCGGGCTGCAACCTTTGCCAAACCTACGCCCAATGGAGCGGCGGCCCGCCGATGTTGCCAACCGGTAAAACCCTGTTGAATACGTCATTTCAGGTTTCAGGCTGCCTAACGGGATACACCCTAGGCAGCCTGAAAACGTTTGACGGCGCACCCATTGCGTTTTCAGGCTGCCGCAAACCTATCCCGCCTACCCCAGCCGCAGCATCTCAATCTGCTCCAAGCTGCGCCCCAAAAATCGCTCGCCAATTGTTTGAAAGCGCAGCGGAATATCCGACACATAAAAGCGGTAATCGGGCGCGGCGGTTTGTGTGTTGAGCAGCTGCGCGGCGGCGAGTGCCTGCGCGGCGGCTTCGGCGGTGGTGGTGGAGCTGTCCACCAGCTCAATGTGCGGCGCTTCCTGCTTGATGAGCGGTTTTAACAGCGGAAAATGCGTGCAGCCCAAAATCAGCGTGTCAATTTTGTCTGCCAGCAAAGGGCGCAGGTATTCGCGCACGGTCAGCCGCGTTACTTCATGTTCCAGCCAGCCCTCTTCCACCAGCGGCACCAGCAAGGGCGCGGCTTGCGACAGAATGCGCGTGTCGGCGTTGCGTGCGCTGATGGCGCGGGCATAGGCATTGCTGTTTACCGTGGTGCTGGTGGCGATGACGCCGATATGACCGTTGCGCGTGGTCGCCAGCGCGGCTTGCGCGCCCGCTTCAATCACGCTCAACACGGGCATATTGCCCGCCATCTGCTGCACGCGCTGATACGCCACCGCCGCAATCGTGTTACACGCAATCACCAAGGCTTTCACTTG
>CAUQDE010000298.1:0-2665 GCA_963516425.1 uncultured Kingella sp. | reverse complement strand
TGGCGGTGTAGCCCGTGATGTGTTGCAGCAGCAGGCGGGTTTCGTTGCGCGGAATGGGCGCGGTTTGCAGGATTTGGGCGATGGTGGGCATGATGGTGCGCTGTGATGGGCAGCCTGAAACTTTGGGCTGCTGTTGATGATGAAAAAAAACGAGTTGGGCAATGGCGAAGGCAGCCTGAAAACGCTGTTGCCGCTGTTTGGGCGAAGCATTTTCAGGCTGCCTAAGTGGTTGCAATCAATATTTAACGCCTTTGTGCAGCGCCACAATCCCCGCGCTTAAATTGTGGTAATCCACGCGGTCAAAGCCCACATCCAGCATCATTTGTTTCAGCGTTTCTTGGTCGGGGTGCATGCGGATGCTTTCGGCAAGATATTGATAACTATCGGTATCTTTGGCGATGTATTTGCCCATGAGCGGCAAAAATTTGAACGAATAAAAATCGTAGGCAGGTTTCAGCGGCTCGTACACTTTGGAAAATTCCAGCACCAGCAGCGTGCCACCCGGTTTTAACACGCGATACATTTCGGCAAGGGCAACGTCTTTATGCGTCATGTTGCGCAAGCCAAACGACACGGAAACCAAGTCAAAATAATTATCGGGGAAGGGCAGTTTTTCGGCATCGCACACGGCAACGGGCAAAATCGTGCCTTCGTTGAGCAGGCGGTCGCGCCCCACGGTGAGCATGGAAGAATTGATGTCGGTGAGCCAAACTTCGCCTTCTTTGCCCACGCGTTTTGCCCAGCCGCGCGACAAATCGCCCGTTCCACCTGCGATGTCCAACACTTTGCCGCCTTTGGGCACGCGCGCGGTGTTGATGGTGAAATGTTTCCACACGCGGTGCAAACCGCCCGACATCACATCGTTCATGATGTCGTAGTTTTGGGCAACGGAATGGAACACTTGGGCAACTTTGCCCGCTTTTTCGCTTTCGTTTACGGTTTGATAGCCGAAATGGGTTTTTTGGTCGGTCATGATGGGGCTTTCTGGGGATAAGGGTAACGCGGTATAAAAGGCAGCCTGAAAACGGTCTACCGCAGCAAAAACGATTTCAGGCTGCCTCAATCAATCAGCGGCGACGGCGATGATGCCCGCGGCGTTTGCCGCCGCCCGAATGTTTGCCTGTTGCGGCGGCAGGCGCGCTGGCATCGGATGCGGCAACGGCGGATGCGCCGGCGGCATGGGCGGGCGTGCTGGCGGCGGCGGGATGCGATGCCGCAGGCGCGGAAGCGGGCGAGGATGCAATGGCGGCGGAAGCTGCCGAAGCCGCGCTTACGCCAAAGAATTTTTGCGAACAGCTATCCGATACATGGGCAACGGTTTTTTGCAGTTTCTCGGGCATGTTTTCGGGTTTATCAATGGCGAGCGCGCTGTCCCATTGGGCTTTGTCACCATAGGCTTTCGCGCCCTCGTCGTACACGCAGCCACAGTATTGCATGGTGGCGTCGTCGGCGGGGGCTTGCTGCGATGCGGTGCTCAAACACGCGCTGATAAAGGCTTCACGCACGTTAACAGCTTTGGGCGCGGAAGCGGCGGACGCGGAGGCTTGGCTGGCGGCAGGCTCGGAGGCGGGATGGAGTTTTTCGGCGATTTTGTCGCAGGCGCAAAGCGCGGCGCTGCAAGCGATTAGGGCGGTAAGGCGGGTAGGGTTCATCATTAGCGGGCTTTCTTGTTAATCAGTAATTCGTATGCCAGATACAGCAGCGGCAGGCTCATAATGGCAATGTAAACAATGTTGTGCATAAAAATGGGCAGCGAGAGCGTGGCAACCAACACCATGCCCAATGCTGCGCCGCCCAGATGCGCGGCGTGCCCGATGTTGTCCCACGGGCGGGGTTTGAGCAGCATGGCAACGGAGTAGGCGAAGTATAAAGTGGCGAAAATCCAAGCGGTTACGGGGATGAAATACACGCCGATGGTTTGCGTGGGCGCCAGCGCGATGGCGGCAAACAACACGCCCGACACGCCGCCCGATGCGCCAATGGCGGCATAGCTAGGGCGGTTTTTATACAGCCAGAGCGAAAAGGCGTTGCCGGCAACGATTGAGCCGATGTATAGCCACACAAATACAAACACGCCATAGTAAAACATGATGGGGCGGGCGAAAAAATACAGCGTGAACATATTAAAGAACAAATGCCCCCAATCGGCATGCAAAAAGCCCGATGTAATCAGGCGGTAGTATTGCTTGTTGTAGCGCACTTGCCCCACTTGGAATTGGTAGCGGTCAAAAATCACGCGGTTGATGAAGCCGAGGTAGCTGAACAGGCAAGTGCCGATAATGAGCAGGGCAGGGATAAGGGTGTATAGGTTTGTCATGTGTGTGGGGCGGTGGCAAAGGGTAGCCTGAAACAGGGCAATGGCGTTTCAGGCTGCCATAAATATATTCAAAGCGGAGGCGCGCCAAAGGCAGCCTGAAATGGGGTTAATGATGCGAACAGCCGCCGCAGCTATGGGCTTTGGTCGGCGCGGGCGCGGTTAAATCGGGGTCGCGCGATGCGCCTTCCATGGCGAGCAGGGCAAGATATTGCTGCCATAATTCTGCTTGCTGGCTGCCGAGGTTGTGCAGATATGCCCAGTCGTATAAACCGCTGTCGTGTCCGTCGGAAAAGGTGATTTTGAGCGCGTAGTTGCCCACGGCTTCTAGGTCGGTAATCAACACGCCGC
>CAUQDE010000297.1:0-2668 GCA_963516425.1 uncultured Kingella sp. | reverse complement strand
TTCCGATGTCTGGCGGCGGCGCGTTGAAAATCACCACCGCGCTGTATTACACGCCCAACGACCGCTCCATCCAAGCCACCGGCATCGTGCCCGACGTGGAAGTGAAAGACAAAACGCGCACGTTTGAAAGCCACGAGGCGGATTTGTCAGGACACATTGACAACCCGCTGGGCGAAAACGGCGTGAAAACCGCCATTGCCGCTTCCGAGCCCGACAGCAAGGAAGAAGAAACCAAGCCCGCGGCCGCCAGCGAGCCCAAATCCAAATTGGAAGATTTGGCTTCGCGCCGCAAACCCGACCCCAGCAAAGACGACCAGCTGCGCAAAGCGTTGGATTTGCTGAAAAACCCAAGCGAATGGCAGCAGTCTTTGGGGCAGGGCGTGCAAAAGCTAGCGGAAGAGAAAAAGAAAGCCGATGAGAAAAAAGCGGCGGAAGAGAAGAAAAAATAAACGGTAAACAAAACCCCGCCCGATGCGGGGTTGCGCTGAATTTCAGGCTGCCTGTCGGTTATGCGACAGGCAGCCTGAAAACCAATGGGCAGCCATCCGTCCCATCTCGCCGCAAACAGCTTAAAATCAGATTTTCAGGCTGCCTTGGTCAGCCATCCGCTCAATTTTTATCTAAACGGGAAACATCATGAAAACACCCATTCTTGCCTTTTTATTGCTCCTGACCGCGTGCCACACCGCAAGCGCTCATGCCGATGCGCCCAATCCGGCCGTTGATATGAACGGCACCGTCCAAATTTCGTTTGAACAGACGGAGTTTAGCTATCAGGGGCAAACGTATTATCTGGACGACGAGCGCGGCGTGTTAAACGAATGGATTAAGCAACAGCGGGCGGCGAGCAAGGCGTTTTTTATCAAACAAAACGTTTGCTTGAACGGCACAATCCGAACCCGAGCGCAAAACAATCCGCACGGCTTTGGCGCGTTGGGGCGGTATGAGCGGGCGGTTGTGGTGCGCAAGATGTGTTGATGCGGGGCGATAAGGCAGCCTGAAAGTGTGCGAATGCGTTTTCAGGCTGCCTTTGCTATGCGGTAAAAGGCAGCCTGAAAACGGCGTAACGCTTCCCGCCGCACGCCGTCCCGACACAAAAAAGACGGATTCTCAAAAATCCGTCTTTTTGTTTGCGTTTCGTTTTTCAGGCTGCCTAAACCACTTCGCTCACTTGCGGTTCGCGCCGCAGCAGGGTAATCAAATCGGCAAGGCGTTTTTTCATCTCGCGGCGATCGATGATTTGGTCAATCGCGCCTTTTTCCAGCAAGAATTCGGCGCGTTGGAAGCCTTCGGGCAGTTTTTCGCGCACGGTTTGCTCAATCACGCGCGGGCCGGCAAAGCCAATCAGGGCTTTGGGTTCGGCGACCACGATGTCGCCCAAGAAGGCGAAACTGGCGGACACGCCGCCCATGGTGGGGTCGGTGAGCACGGAGATGAACGGCAACCCTTTTTCGTTGAGCAGGTGCAGCGAGGCGCTGGTTTTGGTCATTTGCATCAGCGAGTTCAGCCCTTCTTGCATGCGCGCGCCGCCCGATGCGGCCACGCAGATGAAGGTGCAGTTGTCGGCAACGGCGCGGCGCACGCCTTGCACGAAGCGCTCGCCCACCACCGAGCCCATCGAGCCGCCGATAAAGCGGAATTCAAACGCGGCGATGACCACGGGCAAGCCGTGCATCTGCCCGCGCATCACCACGAGCGCGTCGTCTTCGCCCGTAGTTTTTTTGGCGGCGGTTAGGCGGTCGGGGTATTTTTTGCTGTCTTTGAATTTGAGAATGTCGGTGGGGCGGATGTTTGCGCCGATTTCTTCGCGGTTTTGTTCATCCAGCAAAAGATCCAAGCGTTCGCGCGCAGTGAGTGCTTCGTGATGCCCGCATTTGGGACAAACTTGGTGGTTTTGGCTCAGCTCGGTGGCGTATTGGGTTGCGCCGCAGGATGAGCATTTGCGCCATAAGCCTTCGGGCACGCCTGCTTTTTTGTCGTCATTTTTTTTGATTTTGGGCGGGAGAATTTTGTCTAGCCAGCTCATGATTTGATCTCTCTGTTTTCAGGCTACCTTTGGGGTTTTAGCTTCGCAGAAGCTCGTAAACTCGCTTTCAGGCTGCCTTGTGTTGGGGGATTAGATTGCTTGTACTAAATTTGCGGGGCGCAATATAGCGGTTATTTTTGCGCTTGGCAAAGGGCAGCCTGAAAATTGTTTCGCGGCGTTGTGCCATGTTTTGCGCCATGCGGTAAGCGGTTTTCAGGCTGCCTTTGTGCGGGCGCGGCGCATTGTGGTTTACAAGTTTTGCGATAGCCAATCCCAAGTGCGGCGAATCACGCCTGCTTGCTTTTCAGGCTGCGTTTCTTGCTGCACAGGCTCGCGCGCCATCGCTTCAAAATATTGCCAATCGCTCTCGTCAATCGTTGGTTTGAGCAGGAAATACACTTCGCCGTGAATCGGAAAGCCCGAATCGTGCACCATGCGCGTGAGCATTTGCAATTCGCTTTGCGTCATGTCGCTGGCAAAATGGCTTTGCGGGTGCAACACAATGATGCACGGCTTGTCGTGCTTTGCCATGCCGCTTTTGGCAAGCGCGTTTTGGAAAATATCGGCGGCGACTTGCTCATCATCAATGGCAACGCGCGGATGCGAAAACGGGCAAGGCTTCATCACATCGTCCACCAAGCC
>CAUQDE010000296.1:0-2676 GCA_963516425.1 uncultured Kingella sp. | reverse complement strand
GGGGGAGTGTAAGGTAGCCTGAAAACCCAGTAAACAGATTTTCAGACTGCTTTTGAGTGATTGGCGTAACCAGCGAAATATTGAACACGCCCATCGCCCAAAGGCAGCCTGAAAAGCCAAAAATCGCCACACGCCTATTTCAATCACTCAATCTAAACGTAACGCAGCCTGAAAACACCACCCCCGCCCCACATATACAAGCCGTGTAAACTTGCGTAAAATTCCGCTTCGGCAGCAGTTTCAGGCAGCCTGAAACCCTTTCCCCAACCCTTCTCACGAAAGCCCCACCATGACCCAAACATCCCTAAGCTACCGCGATGCAGGCGTAGATATTGACGCAGGCGACCAACTTGTAGAAAACATCAAACCCTTTGCCAAACGCACCATGCGCCCCGAAGTGTTGGGCGATTTAGGCGGCTTTGGCGCATTGGTAGAAATCAGCAAAAAATACCAAAACCCCGTGCTGGTGAGCGGCACAGATGGCGTAGGCACCAAGCTCAAACTCGCGTTTGAATGGGACAAACACGACACCGTGGGCATTGATTTGGTTGCCATGAGCGTGAATGATATTTTGGTGCAAGGCGCGGAGCCCTTGTTTTTCCTAGATTATTTTGCCTGCGGCAAGCTAGACGTTGCCCGCGCCACCGATGTGATCAAAGGCATCGCGGCAGGTTGCGAGCAATCGGGCTGCGCCTTGATTGGCGGCGAAACGGCGGAAATGCCGAGCATGTATCCCGATGGCGAATACGATTTGGCGGGCTTTGCTGTGGGCGTGGTGGAAAAAGAGCGCGTGATCAACGGGCGCAATATTGCTGTGGGTGATGTGGTGCTGGGCTTGGCGAGCAACGGCGCGCATTCCAACGGCTATTCGCTGATCCGCAAGATTATTGAGCGCGATCGGCCCGCGTTGGATGCGCCTTTTGATGGCGAAACCACGCTGCGCCAAGCGATTATCGCGCCCACGCGCTTGTATGTGAAACCTGTGTTGGCGGTGCTGGAACAGCTGCCGATTAAAGGCATGGCGCACATTACGGGCGGCGGCATCACCGAAAACGTGCCGCGCGTGCTGCCTGAAAATTGCGTGGCGCAGATTAACGCGCAGGCGTGGCAGCTGCCCAAGCTGTTCCAATGGCTGCAACAGGCGGGCAATGTTGCGCGCGATGAGATGTATCGCACGTTTAACTGCGGCATCGGCATGGTGGTGATTGTGTCGCCCGAAGATGCGGATTTGGCGGAGCGATTGTTCCGCGAGCAGGGTGAAACGGTGTATCGTTTGGGCGAAATCCGCACGCGCGTGGGCAATGAGCATCAAACGCAAATCGCCTAGTTGATAAGGAAAAGGCAGCCTGAAACGGGATTTCTCGGTTTCAGGCTGCCTTTGCGTTTCACCGTATTGCGCGGGCTACTGCGGATGCCTCAACGCATCAATCTCCGCCAGCGTAATCTCGGGCGTTGCGCCGTGGTGCGAAGCCACCAGCGAGCCAAGCGCGCAGGCAAAGGCGAGTGTTTCTGGCGGCGATTTGCGTTGCAAAAATTGGTGGATAAAGCCCGCCAAAAAGCTGTCGCCCGCGCCCACGGTATCGGCAACGTTTACGCGGTAGCCGTGGTGGGCAAACAATTCGCCATCGCAAAAATACAATGCGCCGTGCTTGCCCAGCGTAACGCAGATTTGGCGCGTGTGCGTGTGTTCAGCAATGAAATACAGGTTTTGCTCCATGCTGCGGTAGGGCGAGCCCAGCGCGGCAGCGATTTCGTAGAGCTCGTCGTCGTTAAACTTGATGAAATCGGCTTGCTGCATCATGTCGCGCAGGTGGGCGAATTGATAATGCGGCGGGCGCAGATTAACGTCAAAAATCTTGAACGTGGCGTGCGGCAGCAGCTCGGCAAGCGCTTTGCGCGACACGGCATCGCGCACGGCAAGGCTGCCAAAAACAAACACATCCGATTGCGCCACGCGCGCTTTGGCAGCTTCGCTGGCTTGGATTTCGTCCCACGCGCAGGGGTAAACAATGTCGTAATGCGCGCTGCCTTCGTCGTCCAGTTGCACCAATACTTGGCTGGTGGCGAATTGGCTGTTGGTTTGGATTAAATTGGTGGCAACGCGTTTGCGCTGGATGGCGGCCAGCAGCGCGGCGCCGTCGTCATCATTGCCGCAGCGGCTGATTACGCTGCAATCTGCGCCAAGGGCGGCAAGGTGGGCGAGTAGGTTAACGGGCGCGCCGCCAAGCACTTTGCCTGTGGGCAGGTTGTCCCATAAAACTTCGCCAAAAGAGGTAATTTTGAACATGATATTGAACCGTGGATAACCCACTTAACCTTAGGCTAAATGTGTTTATAGCTTGTGGATAAGCGGGATAGTAGGTTGAAAAATCGTAGAAAAATTAAATCGCTTATTTTTTGTGCAACGAGGTGAGGTGGCTTTTCAGGCTGCCTATTGGGCTAACGCTATCAGGCAGCCTGAAAGCCGAAGGTTTTAACGTAACCCAAACAGCAGCTAAAACAAAACTGCATTTCTTATCACAAAAAATGCAGTTTTGATGACGCAAACCTACGCCGATGTTTCATCCGCTTTATAGCCTTGGGTGGCGAAGAACACGATGTAAACATAGCAAACGGCGGGGATCACATACGAAATCATCAAGCCCACATTATCAATCACCAAGCCTTGCAACACGG
>CAUQDE010000295.1:0-2676 GCA_963516425.1 uncultured Kingella sp. | reverse complement strand
GCGCAGGCGTATTCAAATAACAGTATCGGTTTGAATTTTAACACAGAATACGGAGCGTTTGATGCAAAAAGATGATTGGGATTGTTTGCCCGAGAGCATCCAGCGGATTGCGGAAGTGATTGGGTTGGATGGGGCGGAAAGATTGGTGCAGGCGATTGGGGGCGCGCGGTTTAAGTTTGGCAAGGGGCGGCAGAATACGGCGCGGATGAAGCTGCTGCATAAGGCGTTGGGCAAGGAAGATGCGGAGAAGCTGGCGGCGGTGTTTGGCGGGGATGAGCTGTATATTCCGCGCTGCACGGTGCAGCTGCGCAAGGTGCGCAATCGGCGGTTTCGGGCGGCGTTTATGGCTTTGACCGATGGCGGCAAAACCAGCAAGGCGATGGCTTTAACCGAGCTTTGCCCGCAATTTGGGCTGTCGCACCGCACGGCGGATAAGATTTTGGCGGAGCGGGAGGAGGTGGCGGTGCAGGGGGCGTTGTTTGATTGAAGAGTATTTAAAAACCGTTTAACGTGGCAGCGCGTTGGGCGGTTTTTTGTTATGACAAAATAGGCGTGAAATAAATAGGCAGCCTGAAACCTTGCTTGGGGTTTCAGGCTGCCTTTTTGCGTGGGGCGAAGCCTTGCGTCTGACTGGTGCGGCTGCGGTTTGGGCATGATGGCAACCTACTGAAACCATCATTAAACCATCATTAAACCCTAAAAGGAATAAGCATGAATACACAACCTTCCGAACTGGCATGGCTTGCCATCGCCCGCCGCGAAATCGGCACGCGCGAAATCGCGGGCAAAGAACACAACAGCAAAATTCGCAACTGGCTGATTGCGCTGGGCGCATGGTGGCAAGATGACGAAACGCCGTGGTGTGGCACGTTTGTTGCCCATTGCGCTCGCGAAGCCAAACGCGCCCTGCCACAGCATTGGTATCGCGCCAAAGACTGGCTGAACACAGGCACGCGCTTGGATAAACCTGCCTATGGCTGTGTGGTGGTGTTTGACCGTGCGGGTGGCGGGCATGTGGGCTTTGTGGTGGGTAAGGATAAGCAGGGCAATTTAATGGTGCTGGGTGGCAATCAGGGCGATGCGGTGAACATTAAGCCGTTTGCGATGAGCCGCGTGGCGGGCTATGTGTGGCTGGATTGGGCAGATGGACGCAAATCCGCGCCCAAGCCTGAACGCTTTGAGTTGCCGTTGTTGGACAGCAATGGGCAGGTTTCGCGCAACGAACGCTAGGAGGCAGCCTGAAAATGAAACGGCACTCTGTTGTATTGGGTGCGCTGGTGGCATTAAGCCTAACCAGTCTTGCGCCGCCATCGCCTGAACTGACTTTAAAAGAACCCAGCCGACCGCGCCCGCAGCCGCACCCATTGGGCGGTGTTGCGCTGCGTAAACATCGCCACAGCGGCGTAGCAGCGGCGCGGCGGGCTAAACGCAAAGGGAAACGATAATGAAGCTACTCAAATGGCTATCAGGCTTAATCGCCAATCCCGCCACAGGACAAATCAGCCACACCAAACTGTGGGCAAACATCACCGCCGCCTGCATGACCTACAAATTTATCCACACCGCCAACGCGCCCGAGTGGCTATGGTGGGCATACGGCGGCATGGTCGGCGGCTACGCGCTGATTAAACGCGGCATCGCCGCTGTGCCGCAGCTGGCGGAAATCAAAAAGGGGCAAGGCGATGCTGAAAATTTGGAATAAATACAAGTTTCAGGCTGCCTGCATAGGCTTTGTTCTGTCGTGCGCCTTATCCGCATGGGCAGGCTATGCCGTGGCGCAAAGCGCGTGCCACGCGGCAACGTTGCTGCTGAAAAACCAATACGCCGCCGAGCAGCTCAAAGCCCAGCAAACCTATTCCGCCGCGCTGGCGGATGCACTGGCGAAACAGCAAGCAGCGGTGCAATGGGCGCAGCAGCAAGGCGAGCAGCTTGCCGCCACCCGCGCCCAATTAGAACAACGGCAACACGAACTGAACAAGGAAATCCCCCATGCCACGCATCAAGACAATCAAGGCACTACTGCTTACAACGGCATTGGCAACCACAGCCTGCAACTCTACAACCGCGCCTTTGGCTACGCCGCCGATTAGGCAGCCTGAAATCCCGCCTGTGTCTACCGAGCTGCTGGCAAATCACGAACGCCCCGAGCGTCCCGCCAGCGGCTCGCCGCAACATTTGCTGGAACATGCGGTGCGCTATGGCGGTTACTGCCAAAAGCTGGAAGCGCAGGTGGCAGGCTGGCAAGCGTGGTATCGGCAGCAGCAAGGCAGCCTGAAATGAACACGCAGAATTTTTTAACCATGGAATGGGCGTTTGGCATCCTGACCAGCTTTCTGATTGCGCTGCTGTGGCATTTTATCCGCGTGTTGGATGAAAAATTTGAGGCGATTGAAGCCAAGCATGAGCGCGTGCAGGGCGAATTGAACAAGGTGAAGCTGGATTACGCCACCAAGGCGGAAGCCACGGCAAGCAGCAGCAATGTGATGAAATCGTTGGAGCGCTTGGAAGCTAAACTAGACAAATTGAACGACAAATTAGACCAAAAGGCAGACAAAGCATGACGCTGGAAAAAGACCCGATTTTAGCCGCGCTGGCGCGGATTGAAGCCAAGCAAGATTTGGCATTGGAACAGCAAAACCGCATGGAGCGCGAGATGGACGAGATTAGGCAAGACAC
>CAUQDE010000294.1:0-2683 GCA_963516425.1 uncultured Kingella sp. | reverse complement strand
AGGGAAGGATACCGACCGAATGTCGGTATTATTTTGCTCAATCAGGATAATCGTGTGTTTTGGGGAAAGCGCGTGCGCGAACAGGCGTGGCAGTTTCCGCAGGGTGGGATTAAGCCCGGGGAAAGCCCTGAAACGGCGATGTATCGCGAGCTGTTTGAAGAAGTGGGCTTGCTGCCGCAGCACGTTAAACTTTTGGGGCGCACGCGCGATTGGCTGCGCTATGATGTGCCGAATAATTGGGTGCGGCGCGAATGGCGCGGTTCGTACCGCGGGCAAAAGCAGATTTGGTTTTTGCTGCGCTTTGTGGGGCAGGATAGCGATATGCATTTGCGCGCTACGCAGCAGCCTGAATTTGATGGCTGGCGTTGGCACGAATATTGGGCGACGATTGACGAAGTGATTGAATTTAAACGTTATGTTTACGAGCGCGCGCTCACGGAATTATCGCGGCATTTGCGCGGTTTGGAGAGCATGGGCGAGTTTCACGCGCGGCAGTTGGAATTGCGGCAGGCGGCGCGCAAGCAGGGTTTGGCGATGAAGGAGCAATCATGAATCGGAATACTTATTTATTGGTTGCGCTGTTGGCAATTGGCTTTGGCACGTTTAGCAATTATGCCATTGTGGGTAGCACGGGCTCCGGCTCGGGCAGCCGCGCTTATCTGCCCGGCGGCTCGGGTTACGGCGGCTATTCGGGCGGGCACAAATGAGCGCTTATCTCCCCGGCGTGCATGGTTTGCTGGATTTATATGGCTGCCCTGCGGTGCTGTTGCGCGATGCAGCGGCGTTGGAAGGCGCGATGCGGGCGGCGGCGCAGCAGGCGGGGGCAACGATTTTGTCGGCGCATTTTCACACGTTTGGCGCGGGCGGCGGCGTAACGGGCGTGCTGCTGCTGGCGGAATCGCACATCACGATTCACACTTGGGCGGAACACAGCTTTGCGGCGGCGGATATTTTTCTTTGCGGCAGCTTGAAACCCGAAACGGCGGCGCAATCGTTGCAAACGGCGTTGCAAGCGCAATCGGCGCAATGGCGCGAATATCCGCGTGGCGAGCAATTGTTTCGCACGGCATAAAATGGATTTTCGGGCTGGGAAAAATAAAATGGCGCGCATTGTGTTAAGATGCGTTTTTGTTTGTTTACAAATGTTTAGGAAAATCATGAAAAAAATCTTTTTGATGGCTGCTGTTTTGGCGGCAGGCGCGGCAAATGCAGCGAATTATGAAGTGGATGCTTTCCACACCAACGCGCGTTTTACCATTGACCACTTTGGCACATCCAGCAATGTGGGCGGCATTTATGGCTTAACGGGCAACATGGCGTTTGATTTGGCAAAGCGCACAGGCAGCATCAACATCACGCTGCCGTTGGCAAACTTGCAAACGGGTTCCAAAGAATTCACCCATCATCTGCAATCTGCTGATTTGTTTAACGCCGAAAAATTTCCTGAGATGCGCTTTGTGTCCACCAAGTTCCATTTCAACGGCAAAAAATTGGCTGCCGTGGACGGCAAATTAACACTGCTGGGCAAAACCCACCCCGTTAAATTAACGGCAAACAAGTTCAACTGCTACCAAAGCCCTATGCTGAAAACCGAAGTGTGCGGCGGTGATTTCTCCACCACCATAGACCGCACCCAATGGGGCATGAACTATTTGGTCAAAGAAGGCATGACCAAAAATGTACGCATTGATATTCAGATTGAAGCGGCAAAGAAATAATGAACCGCTCATGGCAGCCTGAAAATGGATTTCAGGCTGCTTTTGGGTTTTCAGGCTGCCCACAAACGCATTAAGGCAGCCTGAAACGCCCTTTAACCCAATCAACAAAAGGAAACCAACATGAACTTCCCCCCCCGCCAAGCCCCCATCAGCCGCCTGCGCCGTATGCGCCGCGACGATTTCAGCCGCCGCCTAATGCGCGAACACACGCTCACCGCCGACGATTTGATTTACCCCGTATTCGTGTTAGAAGGACAAAACCGCGAAGAAGCCATCGCCTCCATGCCCAAAATCAAACGCCAAAGCATTGATTTACTATTAAAAACTACCGAACGCGCCTGCCAGCTAGGTATCCCCATGCTCGCGCTGTTTCCCGTGGTTACGCAAAACAAAACCGCCGATGCCCGCGAAGCCTACAACCCCGCAGGCTTGGTGCAAACCGCCGTCCGCGCCCTGCGCCGCGAGTTCCCCGAGCTGGGCATCATGACCGATGTCGCGCTAGACCCCTACACCCTCAGCGGGCAAGACGGCTTAACCGACAGCACAGGCTATGTGCTCAACGACGAAACCGTAGAAGTGCTGGTGAAACAAGCGTTAAGCCACGCCGAAGCAGGCGCGCAAGTGGTCGCCCCATCCGACATGATGGACGGGCGCATCGCCGCCATCCGCGTTGCCCTGGAAAACGCGGGGCACATCCACACCCGCATCATGGCGTATTCCGCCAAATACGCCTCCGCGTTCTACGGCCCGTTCCGCGACGCGGTGGGCAGCGCGGGCAACTTGGGCAAATCGTCCAAAGAGCAGTATCAGCAAGACCCCGCCAACAGCAACGAAGCCCTGCACGAAGTGGCGTTGGACATTATGGAGGGCGCGGATATGGTGATGGTGAAACCAGGCTTACCGTATTTAGACGTGGTGCGCCGCGTGAAAGACGAATTTGGCGTGCCCACCTTTGCCTACCAAGT
>CAUQDE010000293.1:0-2693 GCA_963516425.1 uncultured Kingella sp. | reverse complement strand
GGTATTCAATGAAACCGAGCACGCGCCCGTTGTGCGTGGCGACGCGGACATTGCCGCCGTCGATGTGTTTTTGCCAGAAATCGGCATCGTCTGCGCCTTGCAGCCATGCGTTTTTTTCCTGCTCGCTGTAATGGCGGTTTGAAATGTGCTGCACGGCGCGGAGAAATAATTCGGCAACGGCGGCGGCATCGCTAGTTGTGGCGGGGCGGATATTTGGTTTCAGGCTGCCTGAAAGGCCGTCTGAACGGTTTTCAGGCTGCTTTTGTGCATTTTGTTGGGTCGCGACCCAGCCTGCCTTATTTTCAGACGGCAAAACCGCATTTTCAGGCTGCCCGACTATCTCGCCGCCGCTTTTAAACACAGTTTTGGGCAAGCGCGCATCGTAAAACTCAAACAAAATCTCATCGTCCACCAACACATCTTGGCGGCGCGATTTGTGTTCCAGCTCGGCGACTTCGCGGATCAGTTTTTGGTTGTGCACGAAAAACGGCGCGGTGAAACTGCCCATTTCTTGGGCGACCAATGCGCTGCGGATAAAGATTTCACGGGCTTCTGCGGGGGCGATTCTGCCGTAGGCGACGGGGCGGCGCGGCAGCACGGTCAGGCCATAAAGCGTAACGCGTTCGCTGGCGACGACTTCGCCGCGTTTTTGCTCCCAATGCGGCTCAAAATA
This sequence comes from uncultured Kingella sp., assembly GCA_963516425.1. Lineage (GTDB taxonomy): Bacteria > Pseudomonadota > Gammaproteobacteria > Burkholderiales > Neisseriaceae > Kingella_B. The sequence continues at coordinate 2,020 of CAUQDE010000293.1, read as the reverse complement.
ATGATATTTCACCAAATGCGGCGCTTCCTGCTCAATCCATTCGGGCTGAATCGCCGCCACATCGCGCGCGTACAGGCGCGTGGTTTCGGTGAGCTCCGCCGCCATCACCCATTTGGGCTTGCTTTTGAACAGCGCGGACGCGGGGAACAGATGAAAACGGCTGCCGCGCGCGCCGGTGTAGTCGTTGCCGTCGGGCGATTTCATGCCGACGTTGGCAATCAAGCCCGTGAGCAGGGCGCGGTGGATTTGTTCGTAACTCGCTTCCTTGGCGGCGCGGCGCTCGGCGCGGGCGTGTTTTTTGTCCAACTCTTTTTGTTTCAGACGGGCGGCAAGGTCGGCGGACTGCTTTTCAGACGGCGTTTGCGTTTTCAGGCTGCCTGAAACCTGCGGTGCGGCGGCTTCGGGTTTGCGAAACGCGCTTTCCTTATCGGTCAAACCCATTTCAATGGCAATCTGCGCCAGTTGCGCGTGCAGCTCACGCCATTCGCGCATCCGCAGGTGCGACAGAAAATACTGATGACACCACGCCACCATCTGGCGGTTGGACAAACCCTTGTCGCGCTCGCGCTGGAAGCTGTCCCAAATATTCAGGTAGGCGAGAAAATCCGACTGCTTGTCGGCAAACCGCTCATGCGCCTTGGCAGCGGCTTCACGCGCTTCCAGAGGCCGCTCGCGCGGGTCTTGAATGGACAGCGCGGACACAATCACCAGGATTTCCGCCATACAGTCGTGCTTCTTCGCCGCCAGCAAAATGCGGGCGACTTTCGGGTCAATCGGCAGACGTGCCATTTGCTCGCCGATTTTGGTCAGGCGGTAGCGGGGTTTAGGGCTGGCTGAATGGTTTTCAGACGGCGTGCCGGGGGTTTTGTTTGGATGAGTTTGAGTGGCTTGCATAGTAGGTTTGGAATGGGGAAATCGGTTTCAGGCTGCCTTTGTGGCGCATATTGTTTTCAGACGGCGTAACTTATGCCGTCATTCCCGCTCAGGCGGGAATCTTAGTGGATATTCGGCAACTGTTTAAAAACAATTTGTTGCTCAAATTCTACCAAGATTCCCGCCTGCGCAGGAATGACGGCGGCGGGTTTCAGGCTGCCTGAGTGTTGCTTGCGCAGGGCGTGCGCTGTTTTCAGACGGTATCGGTATTAGACCTCTTGCGAAAATATTCATCCCATCGCATTAACCAGTCCTGCAATCAGATTTGCCCTTAACCCGAACCGTTTCCGCCTGTTGCGGTAAGGCAGCGACAAGATTTTGAATATCTTCAGTTTCCTGTTGATGTGCTCGATGACGGTTCTGAGTTTGCCTAACCGCCTGTTCGCCTCTTTATCCTGTTTGTTCAGCGGATGATGTTTGGATTTCTTTTTCGGGGTCTGTAATCCGGTTTTAGCCAATCCTTGATAACCCTTATCCGCAATGACTATAGGGCTGTCCTAGATAGTTAGGAAAAGTGTAAACAGCGCAACGATTTCCTACAGGAAACCGCGCGGGTATCAATATTTGCTCCACAGCCGGTCAAGCCATTGTTCGGTAAGCCTTTATTTCGGCAGCAATATTGACACACTATATAACTGGCTGTATAATAATAGTTTTTGAGAAAGGATACTTATTCATGATAAGCAAGAAAAAATTCAATACTTTTATCGGAAGCATAGGCGCGGCAATCGGGATTTTTGTATTCATCGCCTATATTCCCCAAATTATCGCCAATTTGGATGGAGCAAAGGCGCAACCATGGCAACCTCTGTTTGCGGCAGTATCCTGTTTGATTTGGGTTTTATATGGTTGGAGCAAAGAACCCAAGAAAGACTGGATTTTAATTGTGCCCAATGCGGTTGGTGTGATATTGGGTTCTTTGACTTTCCTGACCGCGCTTTAAAAACAACCGACGCGGTAGCGTAATCGCCATCATAAAGGCTACCTGAAAACGATAAAAGGTGTTTCAGGTAGCCTGAAATCATTTTTAAACCGAAAAAGGAAAATGCTATGAAAACCGTCGCCGTTATTATCTTGGAACAGTTTG
>CAUQDE010000292.1:0-2697 GCA_963516425.1 uncultured Kingella sp. | reverse complement strand
TTGCCGTGGATAGCAAGGGGCAGTCGGTGCACGCGATTGCGCCGAAACAATGGCAGGCGAAGATTGGGATTATTCCTGTGGAGGCTTGATGGTGAATTGAGCGCGTTTCAGGCTGCCTGATGCGGGTTGATGCAGAGGCAGCCTGAAAATGATGAAACACGATTTGGGATTCTTAAATGCCGAATCGTGTTTTTTGTTTGCTGGTTTTGGGGATGGAGGCAGCCTGAAAACGCATAGATGGTGTTTTCAGGCTGCCTCATGGTTTGGTTGCAGATTTAGGGAGTGATGTTTACGCGCCTATTGCTTCAAAGGCAGCCTGAAAGTGCAAAACCGTTGGATGTTGTACCAACCGATTTTTCTTTCAGGCTGCCTAATCCCATCACATCCGTTTATTTCTACCACCTTCTCCCCTACGTCCAGCCGAACGGAGCATTCTTTTTTCGGAAAAAAGCGTGCGCTTGTTCGACGACGTGCGAAGCACGGCTAGTTCGCACGCGCCGAAAAAAGGATGCGCAGTGAGGGAAGTCTGCGAAGCAGACCTGCACGTCGGGGTCGCCTTTCTTTTGCTTACTTTTCTTTGGCGAAGCAAAGAAAAGTAAGTGCCCCGCTGGCATGAAGCGCATGGTTAAAACTACACCCAAAAGCCAACCACAAAGCAGTAACCCATTTTCAGGCTGCCTCATGTGGAACGACGACGGCTTGTCGCCACAATGGTGCATAGAATAGCGTTGCGCTTGCTGGCAATTCTGTCGGCGAGCCGCCGACACTCCATATTGAGGCAACCTGAAACCATGCCACCAATGCTGGATGCTGCACGGGGTGCAGGGGCTTGCCCCTGCTCGTGGTAGGCGGCGAAACGCCTGCGCGGGCAAAAAATAGGCAGCCTGAAATAGGCAAGCATTGGCAAATCAATTTGCGCTTTGCGTTTTGTGCAAAGGCAGCCTAAAACGCATCTCATCGCCTTTTCAGGCTGCCTCATTGTTCGCCCGTTTATAATCCGATATACCCCTGCCCACTGTCCCCAAAGGCAGCCTGAAACCATTTCCCCCGCTTTCAGCCCGCCTCATCTATAATCCACCCCCATCGCAACCCACTCCATCCGCGCCGCCATGCTCCATCTCTACCAATCCAACCGCCTAGAAGACATCGCCCAAATGCTCGCCCGCATCCAACAAGTCGCGCCGTTGGAAAACCCCTTTGCCGCCGAAGAAATCGTCATCCAAAGCCAAGGTATGCGCCGCTACATCAGCCAATACCTCGCCCGCGAAACCGGCATCGCCGCCAACCTCCGTTTCAGCCTGCCCGCAGGCTTGGCGTGGCGGCTGATGCACGAAGCCATGCCCGATATCCCCGCGCTCAGCCCGTTTTCATCCGAAGTGATGCGCTGGCGGCTGCTGGCGCTGTTCCAATCTGCCGAGTTTGCCCAATCGCCCGAGTTTGCCCAATCGCGCCAAGCCCTTGCGCCGTATTTAAACAACGGCGATTACGCCGCCTATCAGCTTGCGGGGCAACTTGCCGATGTGTTTGACCAATACCTCGTGTACCGCCCCGACTGGATAGAAGCATGGGCAGCGGGCAAACACGTTCCCGAGCTGGCTCGCAGCCGCAGCGCAGAGCAGCAAATCTGGCAAGCCCAGCTTTGGCAGCATTTAGACGACGGCAAACAAGGCGCGCCGCACCGTGTGCAACTGTGGCGCACGCTGATGCAATCGCTCGCCAGCCCCAATCCGCGCCTGCCGCAACGCTATTTTGTGTTCGGCATCGCCACACTCGCCCCCATGTATCTGCAACTGCTCGCCCGGCTCGCCGAGCACAGCCAAGTCCACATCTTCGCCCTCAACCCCAGCCAAGCCTACTGGGGCAACATCATTGAGCCCGCCCAAATCCTCAACCAAACCCAAACCGCCGATTTAAGCGACCAAGGGCATCCCCTGCTCGCCTCGCTAGGCAAACAAGGGCGCGATTTTTTCAACGAGCTTGCCGAAGTAGAAGCCCAATTAGACCTAGATTCCTACACCAGCGAGCCCCAATCCCCCAGCCTGTTGCACAGCATCCAATACCACATCCAAAGCCAAACCCTGCCCGAAACCGCCCACGCCAACGGCTGGCTTGCCGAGCATCAAGATTATGTGCAAAGCCAACCGCGTTTTCAGGCTGCCCAACAGCAGCTTAACCAACAATACCAAACCGCCCTCGCCCCCTATCAAGGCAGCCTGAAAACAAACGCAGTAAGTTTCGGCGAAGCCAAAACGAGCAACACGAGTTTGAGCGAAGCCAAAACCCCAAACACCCCAAACACCAACGAAACCCCCGACCTGTTTTCAGGCTGCTTCAACACACCCGAGCAAGCCGCCATCCAGCAAATCCAACTCACCCACCAGCAAAACCTCGCCCTCGCCCAGCTCAACGCCGACCCCAGCATCCAAATCCACAGCGCACACAGCCCGCTGCGCGAATTGCAAATCCTAAAAGACCAACTGCTTGTGCTGCTTGCCCAACACCCCGACTGGCAACCGCACGACATCGCCATCCTCACCCCCCACATAGAACCCTACACCCCCTATATAGAAGCCATCTTCGGCAAACACAGCCCCCACCCCCTGCCCTACACCCTATCCGACACCCAAATCGCCCACCGCCAGCCCCTGCTGGATGCCCTTGCGCCAACCCTCGCCCTGATGGACAGCCGCTTTGAAG
>CAUQDE010000291.1:0-2706 GCA_963516425.1 uncultured Kingella sp. | reverse complement strand
GCCGCCGCCCAATCCTTCCAGCAAAACCATCGTCCCTATCTTTATTTTCGCCGCCACACCGCCGCCGCCGATGCCTTGCTTGCCGCCCTTTGGCAACGCCATTTTTCAGGCTGCCCACAGCTTTGCCTGCTCGCCACAGGCGGCTACGGGCGCGGCGAACTCTATCCGCATTCCGATTTAGACCTTGCCATTCTCTCGCCCGATGAACTCACCACCACCGAGCAAGAACGCATCGCCCAATTTATCCAAACCCTGTGGGACAACCAACTCGCCCCCGCGCCGCAATCAGGCAGCCTGAAACAAATCGCCCAAGCCGCGCAAAACGATTTAACCACCAGCACTGCCCTGCTAGAAGCCCGCCCCCTTTGCGGCAACCGCGCCCTTGCGCAACAAGCCATCCACATCTTCAACCAACAGCGCGAAATCGTCCCCTTTATAGAAAGCAAACTGCTGGAAATGCAGCAACGCCACGCCAAACAGCCCAGCCAAACACTAGAACCCCACATCAAAAACGGCATCGGCAGCCTGCGCGATTTGCACGTCATCAACTGGCTTGCCCGCGTGCAAAATCTCAATCTCGCCACTCCATCCGCTGCCGTCAACAGCATCATCACCCCCACCGAAACCAAGCTGCTGCGCCACAGCCACCGCACGCTCGCCCAGCTACGCATCGCCCTACACCTTGCCGCCCAACGCGAAGAAGACCGCCTGATTTTTGACCTACAACACACCCTTGCCCAGCACAACCCATTTTCAGGCTGCCGCAACCCCATTCAAGGCAGCCTGAAAGCTGAAAACCACACCGCCGCCATAGAACAACTGATGCACACCTACTACCGCACCACCAAAACCATCCAACAGCTCAGCGGCATTCTCATCCCCATGCTACGCGAACGCATCTATTCCCCCCTGCCGCGCATCACCCAGCAAATCAACGAACACTACTTCCAAATCAACAACAAAATCGCCGCCAACGACCTTAATCTCTTCACCCAACAGCCCGAACACATCTTCATCCTAGCCCACATCCTGCAAACCCGCCCCGACATCAACCACATCGCCCCCAAAACCCTGCGCGCATGGTGGGCAGCCGCGCAAAAACTAGACAGCCGCTTCAACCAAAATCCCGCCAACCGCGCCCAATTTCTCCAATTTTTCCACACAGGCGAAGGGCTCACCCACACCCTGCGCCTGCTCAATCTCTACGGCATACTCGCCCGCTACCTGCCCCAATGGCACAACATCGTTGGGCTCTTGCAACACGACCTTTACCACATCTACCCCGTGGACGACCACATCCTCACCACCCTCGCCCACCTACGCCGCCTCGCCCAAGAAGAACACAGCCACGAAAACCCCGCCCTCTCCACCCTGATGCAACACCACCCCAAGCAACCCATCCTCTACCTCGCCGCCCTGTTCCACGACATCGCCAAAGGACGCGGCGGCGACCACGCCCAACTCGGCGCACAAGATGCCGCCCAATTCGCCCAAGCCCACCAACCCCCCCCACACGACAGCGACCTGCTCATATGGCTCGTGCGCGAACACCTACTCATGTCCCAAACCGCCCAAAAAGAAGACATCAGCGACCCCACCATCATCCAAAAATTCGCCCAACGCATCCAAACCCAAGAAAAACTAGATTCTCTCTACTTGCTCACCGTCTGCGACATCCGCGCCACCAACCCCAAAATCTGGAACACATGGAAAGCCCAACTGCTAGACCAGCTCTACCACAGCACCCGCGCCCAACTTTCAGGCAGCCTGAAAACCACCAGCATCCACGACCGCTACCAACACGCCAGCCAAATCCTCGCAGAACAAAACCACAGCCCCAAAGCCATCCGCAGCCTGTTCAACGCCCTCGGCGCCGCCTACTTCGCCCGCCACAACAGCCAAACCATCGCCCGCCAACTCCCCCAAATCGCCGCCCAGCCCCACCAACCCCACGCCAGCATCACCCCCGAGCCCAACGGCAACTGGCGCATCCTCGTCTATATGCCCAACCAAGACCGCCTGTTCACCCGCCTATGCCGCCTATTCGGACAACACCAGCTAGACATCGTCGCCGCCCGCGCCTTCATCACCGCCCACGATTTCATTTTAGATAACTTCATCCTTACCCCCCCGCCCCACCACAGCAGCGAAGAACTGCACCAGCTACGCACCACCCTGCAAGCCCAGCTTACCCAATTTGCCCACGGCAACATCCCCACCTTCGCCCCACACAAAACCCAACCCAGCCGCCGCGCCCGCCTGCTGCCACTCGCCCCCAGCGTCAGCATCCAGCCCGAAGAAGAACCCCACCGCTACACCATCCAAATCATCGCCGCCAACCGCCCCCACCTGCTCGCCGACCTCACCGAAGTCTTCGCCCAGCACAACATCCGCCTGTTCTACGCCAAAATCGCCACCCTCGCCGACCGCGCCGAAGACAGCTTTCTCGTTGCCAGCCACACCCTTGCCAACCCCAGCCAAGAGTTTGCCCTTAAACGCGATTTGCTAAATGCCATCGCGTGAATGCGTTTACCGCGCCCATACCATTTTTCAGGCTGCCTGCTCAACGCCAACCGCATCTCCAAAGGCAGTCTGAAAACAAGCGCCGCAGCCGTAGGTCGGGCATTTATGCCCGACTTTATATGAACAAAGGGGCTTAGGAAGCAAAATCACCCAAATCAGTGATAAGCTTCTGAAATGAAATTA
>CAUQDE010000290.1:0-2725 GCA_963516425.1 uncultured Kingella sp. | reverse complement strand
AGCATCCAGTTTCATGGCTGGCAGTTTGAAGTGCTGGAAAAAGATGGGCATCGCGTGGAGCGGGTGAAGATTAGCCGCATCCCTGATGAAGAATAGGCAGCCTGAAAATAAGAAAACCGTTTGGTGTTGCGCCAAACGGTTTTTTGCCGGATGGATTGGTTTTCAGGCTGCCGAATATCCCGCCCGATAAGGCAGTCTGAAAACGAGCGCAGCGCAACCAACGCTTCCGATACGTTTTCAGGCTGCCTTTACCCACCCCCAAGGCAGCCTGAAAACCATTGCTCAACCCCAACCCGCTTCAACACAGCCATCATCCCATAACACACAAGCGCAGGAACACGGCTTGCCGGCAAGCCGTAGCCGCGCGGGAGCCGTTTCAGGCTGCCCTATGTCCCGCCAGCGTTGAGGCAGCCTGAAAAACCATAAACGCCATCACGCCCATCCGCCAACAAACCCAAAGGCAGCCTGAAAACCGGTTTTCCCGTTTTCAGGCTGCCTTATAGCTGCGCCAAGCGTCAAATCACATCTTGTTTCACTTGCGCGCTGTCCGCTTCCGCGTGGTTGAGCAACGCGCTCAGGTTGCGCCAATAATCGTTGTCCAAGCCCAGCACCATCACGCCCGGTTCCTTGGCAAAGGGCGAGGCATCATGCCAAGCCACTTGGCGGAACAGCGATTCCGCTGTCATCGCCTCTTGCAGCGATTTCAGGCTCACATAAACATGGCTGGCATTGCTAACCAGCGCAGGCTTAGGCAGTGTCAATTCGTTCTGCGCCAAATTGATGGCGGGTTGAACGGCTTGCGGCGCGGGTTCGTCGTTGGCGGCCACATTCATTTTGTCGCCCGCCGTTAACGCTTCAATGCGCACGTTGGTTGAACCTTGCTGGATAAAGCCCAGCGCCTTCGCCGCGCCTTTGGATAAGTCCAACACGCGCTTGCCGTGGAACGGGCCACGGTCGTTGATGCGCACCACAATCGTTTTGCCGTTGGCCAGATTGGTTACGCGCGCATAGCTGGGAATCGGCAAGGTGCGGTGGGCGGCGGTTAAAGCATTCATATCAAAACGCTCGCCGCTGGAAGTTTTTTTGCCATGAAAGCCTGGCCCGTACCAAGAAGCACGTCCTGTTTGGCTAAAATTTTTCTCTACGCTTTTTCGTGGGTAGTAGCGTTTGCCCGCCACTTTGTAGCTTAAATTGGCGGTGGAATGCAAAGCTTCTGCTTTAACGATTTTGGCTTGCCCCTGCGCTTGGGCGGATTGCTCCGTGCGCGTGGTTGAGCAGCCTGTTGCCAGTAATACAAAAACGCCCGTTAAAAGAGTATGTTGAATTTTAGTCAAAATGTGTTCCAGTTCTTGAGTTGAAGATATTTGCAAGCCTAAAAAACTATATATTGTGATGCGTATAGTTGTTTTGGGGGTTTACGAGCCGCCTGCGTAGCCCAGTTGTCGCCATGCTTCAAACACCGTAATCGCAACCGTGTTGGATAAATTCATGCTGCGATTGTCTGGCATCATCGGAAAGCGAATTTTTTGCTTTTCAGGCAGCCTATCCAAAACCGCTGCGGGCAAGCCGCGCGTTTCCGGTCCGAACATAAACACATCGCCAGCCTGAAAAGCCACGCTATCGGGGCGCGTTTTGCCTTTGGTGGTGAGCGCAAAAATGCGTTGGTTTTTGAGCGCATCCAAACATTCGGCAAGATTCTCGTGCACAATCAGCGTGGAAAATTCGTGGTAATCCAAACCCGCCCGCTTCATTTTCGCGCTGTCCAGCGGAAACCCCAGCGGCTTGATTAACCGCAATTCGCAGCCGGTGTTGGCGCAAAGGCGGATAATATTGCCTGTGTTGGGCGGGATTTCGGGTTCAAACAATACAACGGTAAACATCGTTTAGTCCTAATTTGTTGATTATAAACAATCTTTACAAAAATTGCGCCGTTGCAAGCCGTGCAATATGCGCCTTTTTGCAACAGTAAGTCAAATCTTTTTTCACTTGTTACACGCGACTACACAGGCGAAAACTTCGGTAGCCCCCGCTAAAAGCAGGGCGCGGGATAATTCGGCGATGCTGGAATGCGTGGTGCTAACATCATCAATTATCACAACTTTACAGTTATTAACGTTCTCGCGCACGCGAAAGGCATCGCGTATGTTGCGGGCGCGCTCTGCGGCGGAAAGGGTGGATTGCGGCGGTTTGGGCGCGCGGTGCACGGAATCGGGCGGCAAAAGGGGGATTTTGTAGCGTTGTGTAACGGCTCGGGCAAGGCTGTCGCATTGGTTGAAGCCGCGTTGCAGGCGGCGTTCGCGGCTGATGGGCATGGCGAGCACGGCATCGAATGTTTGGTTGGCGAGCCACGGCGGGGGATTTTCTTGGAGCAGCCATGCGAACACGGGGGCGAGGTGGCGGTTGCCGTGGTGTTTCCATGCGTGCAGCAGGGCGGGGATGGGGGCGGCGTATTCGGCGCACGCCCAAAAGGCGGAATAGGGCGGCGGATGGCGTTGGCAGTTGCCGCATAGGGCTTGGTGTAGGCTGGCTTCGCCGCAGCGCGGGCAAAGGTGGCGCGTATCGGGAAAGAGACGTCGCAGTTCGCTTTGGCAGGCGGTGCAGAGCGCGTGGGGCTGGGCGGTGTGGCAGATAAGGCAGCTTTGGATGTTGGGGAACATGGTGGGGTTGGGTGGTGAGTGGTACGGTGGGATGGCGTGCGCCAAAGGCAGCCTGAAAATGGGATTGC
>CAUQDE010000289.1:0-2729 GCA_963516425.1 uncultured Kingella sp. | reverse complement strand
CGTTGCATCGGGCGCGCGCCCATTTGCGGGTCAAAGCCTTTGGCGGCAAGGTGTTCGCGCAACGCGCCGCCAAAGGTGGCGGAAACGTTTTTCGCGGCAAGCTGCTCGCCCAGCTGGGCAAGGAATTTATCCGCCACGCGCAGGATGATTTCGGGCGTGAGCGGCGCAAAGGGCACGACGGCATCCAAGCGGTTGCGAAATTCGGGCGTAAAGGTTTTTTTGATGACTTCCATCTCGTCGCCGCGCTCGTGCTTGCCGGTGAAGCCGAAATGGGCGCGGTTCAGGTTTCGCGCGCCCGCGTTGGTGGTCATGATGATGATTACGTTGCGAAAATCCGCGCTTTTGCCCGTGTTGTCGGTGAGCCTGCCCGCGTCCATCACTTGCAGGAACACGTTGTAAATATCGGGATGGGCTTTTTCCATTTCGTCCAGCAGCAGCACGCAATGCGGGTGCTTATTGACGGCTTCGGTGAGCAGTCCGCCTTGGTCAAAGCCCACATACCCCGGCGGCGCGCCGATAAATCGGGTTACGGCAAACGGCTCGGAATATTCCGACATATCAAAGCGTTGCAGCGTAATGCCCAGCGCGTTGGCAAGCTGGCGGGCGACTTCGGTTTTGCCCACGCCCGTGCTGCCCGAGAACAAAAAGCTGCCAATCGGCTTTTCAGGCTGCCCCAGCCCCGAGCGGGCGAGCTTGATGGCGGTGGCAACCAAATCAATCGCTTCATCTTGCCCGAACACTTTGGCTTTGAGCGTGTCAGCAAGGTGGCGCAACACGGTTTTATCGTCGTGCGACACGGTGGTTTCGGGGATGCGGGCGATTTTGGCGATAATGCGCTCAATCTCGTTTTTGCCGATTTCCTCTTGGCGGTTTTCAGGCTGCGCGATGCGCTGGGCGGCGCCCGCTTCGTCGATAATGTCAATGGCTTTGTCGGGCAAAAACCGCTCGTTGATGTATTTGGCCGACAGCTCTGCGGCAGCCTGAAAAGCGTCGTCGGTGTAATGCACGTTGTGATGCGCTTCAAACATCGGCTTCAAGCCCTGCAAAATCTGCACGGTTTCCGACACGCTCGGTTCGCCGATGTCTATTTTTTGGAAGCGGCGGCTCAGCGCGTGGTCTTTGGCGAAAATGGTGCGGTATTCGTCATACGTTGTCGCGCCGATACAGCGCAGCCGCCCTTTCGCCAGCGCGGGTTTGAGCAAATTCGAGGCATCCATCATGCTGCCTTGCGTGCTGCCCGCGCCAATCATGGTGTGGATTTCGTCGATAAACAGCAGCGCATTGGGCACATCCGCCAACGCTTTTAACACCGCTTTCACCCGCGCTTCAAAATCGCCGCGATATTTCGCTCCCGCCAGCAGCGCGCCCATGTCCAGCGAATACACTTGCGCCTTCGCCAACACTTCGGGCACTTGGTTCCGTTCAATCAAATACGCCAAGCCTTCCGCCAGCGCGGTTTTGCCCACGCCCGCCTCGCCCACCAGCAGGGGATTGTTTTTGCGGCGACGGCACAGCACTTGCAGCATCCGTTCCATTTCCGCCTCGCGCCCAATCAGCGGGTCAATGCGCTCGGCCTGCACTTCGGCGTTCAGGTGGACGGTGTAGGCTTCCAGCGGATTATCGGCAAGATTGTTGTCGTCATCATCCTGCGAACGCGATGGTGAACCCGAATTCAGGCTGCCTGAACGATGCGAAAAATAGCGCAACAAATCAATGCGTTTTACCGAATGCAGCTGCAAGAAATACGCCGCAGGGCTGTCGTCTTCATCCAGCAGCGCAATCAACACATCCTCGGGCAACACTTTATCCTGCGACGAATGCTGCACATGAATCATCGCCCGCTGAATCACGCGCTGAAAGCCCACCGTGGGCTGCGGCTCGTGCGTGGCTTGGTCGGCAGGGTAAACAGGCGTGTTTTCATCAATGCTCTCTTGCAGTTGCACCACCAACAGCGCGGTTTCCACGCCACAATGCTGCAACGCTGCATCCACCGCGGTTGAATCTTGCACAATCGCCAACAGCAAATGCTCCAAGCCCACCAATTCATGCCGCGCGCTTTTGGCGTGGGTATACAAATCTTGCAAAATCAGTTCAAGTTCTTTTGAAATCATAGGGATGCTTCCTCAATCGTACACATCAGGGGATGCCCCGCCTCATCGGCAAGCTGCATCACTTGCTGCTGCTTGGTTTCGGCAATATCGCGCGTGTAAACGCCGCACAAGCCTTTGCCATGATGGTGGACTTCCAGCATAACGTTCACCGCCTTGCCCTCGGGCAGCCTGAAAACGTCTTGCAGCACCTCCACCACAAAATCCATCGGCGTGTAATGGTCGTTTAACAGAAAAACGCCGTATTTTTTTGGCGGCGCAAGTCGGGTTTTTTGCGATTGGTGTGTGGTTTGCGATAGGCTCATAGGAATTTTCTGTTGTATTTTTTGTTATTTTAATGAAAAAGTTTGCCTTTGCCTAAACAAAACTTGACGATATTCGTTAAAGTGAGTAAAACGTCAAACAGCATTTGGTGTGCGTTCAGAACCGTTCTCTGTAAAGAATTGCTTTTAAACTTGCTCCAACTGCTTTTTGTTTAATATTTTTAGTAAGAGAGTAGCATTTTATGGCAACTGGTACAGTTAAATGGTTTAACGACGCTAAAGGCTTTGGTTTCATCACTCCTGACGAAGGCGGCGAAGATTTGTTCGCACACTTCTCGGCAATCAACATGGAAGGCTT
>CAUQDE010000288.1:0-2737 GCA_963516425.1 uncultured Kingella sp. | reverse complement strand
TCCGGCGCGGGCAACATCTGATGATGGAAGGCATCGGCGGCGGCTTCGCTTGGGGTGCGATGCTGGTTCGGTATTAAGACTTGCCCGCAAGCCAACCCGCCATGCTTTTCAGGCTGCCTCAAACCATTCGGATTCAGGCAGCCTGAAAAGCGTTTGCGTTGCAGCCAAGCGCGGCGGCAGCGGGCGGATTGCCCGTTGATACGATGCTGAAAGGGTAAACAACGCGGCGGGTTCTGCAAATACGCACAAAGGCAGCCTGAAACGGGTTAATCCGTTTTCAGGCTGCCTTTTGTTATCGTTGGTTAAAACAGAACTGCCTTCTCAATCAACACTATTGCCTACTCTGCCTGTTCCAGCAGCCAAGCCACATAGCGTTCCACGCCTTGCTCTACGGTGTAAAAATCATCGGCGTAGCCGGCGGCGCGCAGTTTCTCGGTGTCGGCTTGGGTGAACGATTGGTATTTGCCCGCCAATTCTTCGGGGAAGGGGGTATAGCGGATAAGCTGTTGTTCCACCAATTCCGCCAACGACAGCTTGGGCTTGCCTTCGGCGGCGCGGCAGGCGTTCACGGTGGCGGCGGCGAGGTCGTTAAACGGCTGGCTGCGCCCCGTGCCAAGGTTGAAAATGCCTGATTTTTCAAAATTGTCAAAGAAATACAGGTTCACTTTGGCGACGTCTTCCACGCTGATGAAATCGCGGCTGTGTTCGCCGTTGCCGTAGTTTTCGTATGCGCCAAACAGGTTCACATAGCCTTGGCTGCGGTATTGGTTGAAATGGTGGTAGGCGACGGATGCCATGCGTCCTTTGTGCTGCTCGCGCATGCCGTACACGTTGAAATAGCGGAAGCCGACAATTTGGGCGGTCAAACCTTGCGCGATGCGCCGGCGGACCACTTGGTCAAACAAAAATTTGGAATAGCCGTAAACGTTGAGCGGCTTTTCCAGCGCGCGCTCTTCGCGGAACGCTGTGCCTTTGCCGTAAACCGCCGCGCTGCTGGCGTATAAAAAGGGGATGCGCTCGTCTTGGCACCAATCCAGCAGGTCCAGGCTGTATTGGTAGTTGTTTTCCATCATGTATTGCCCGTTGTGTTCCATGGTGTTGCTGCACGCGCCTTGGTGGAACACGGCGCGGATGTCGTGCGGAACGAGGTGTTCACGCACTTGGCGGATGAATTCGTGTTTGTCGAGATAATGCGCGATGTCGCAATCGGCAAGGTTGCGGAATTTGTGCCCGTTGGTCAGGTTGTCCACGGCGATGATGTCGGTTTCGCCGCGCCGGTTGAGTGCTTTGATGATGTTGCTGCCGATAAAGCCGGCTGCGCCTGTTACGATGATGGTCATGTTGGGATTCCTTTATGTGTGGCTGAACTGTGTGAGTAAAACGTTGTTTTTAAGCGTTTCGTGGTTTTCAGGCTGCCTATGCGTGCTGAAAAGGCAGCCTGAAAACGGGGTTTTATACTGCCAACGCCTGTTCCAGCTCGGCAAACGAACACACCGCCGTGCCCAGCTTGGCTACGACCACGCCCGCCGCGGCGTTTGCCGTGTGCATGGCTTCGGGCAGCGTGTAGCCTGCGGCAAGGCTCAGCCCCATCGCGGCGATGACGGTGTCGCCTGCGCCCGATACGTCGTACACCTCTTGGGCGCGGGTGGGCTGGTGGGTTTGCCCGTCGGCGCGGTAGAGCGTCATGCCTTCTTCGCTGCGCGTTACCAGCAGCGCGTCCAAGCCCAGCGTTTCGCGCAAGCCTTGCGCTTTGGCGGTTAGGCCCGCTTCGTTTTCCCAGCCGCCTGCGGCATCGCGCAACTCGGCGCGGTTGGGGGTGAGCAGCGTGGCGCCTGCATATTTGCTGAAATCCGTACCTTTGGGGTCGATTAACACGGGCTTGCCCGCGGCGCGGGCGGCGGCAATCATGGCGGCGACTTCGTTTAGCACGCCTTTGCCGTAGTCCGACAAAATCACGGCATCGTATTGGGACACGAGTTCGGCGTATTGTTGCCGCACGGTTTTCAGGCTGCCCAAATCGGGCGCGGCTTCAAAATCCAAGCGGATAAGCTGTTGGTTGCGCGCTAACACGCGTAGTTTGAGCGTGGTGGGCGCGGCGGAGCTGCGAATCAGATGACCGGCGATGTTGTCTTGCGCCAGCAGCTTGGACAGCGTGTCGGCGGCTTCGTCTTCGCCAACCACCGCCAGCAGCGCGGCTTGCCCGCCCAATGCGGCGATGTTGCGCGCCACGTTCGCTGCCCCACCTGCGCGGTGTTCGGTTTGCCCGATTTTGGCAACCGGCACGGGGGCTTCGGGCGAGATGCGCGACACGTCGCCAAACCAGTATTGGTCCAGCATCACATCGCCTGCCACCAGCACTTTGGCAGCCTGAAAACGGGATAGGGCGGGCATAAAGTTGGGCATTTTGCGCTCCGTGTGGAAATGAAGCGGGGATTGTACCGCGCGGGGTGGGGATGGGAAAGGCTGGGGCAGCCTGAAAACGGGAGAATTCGGTTTTCAGGCTGCCTCAAATCGCCCGCCTAAACCCAATCGCCTTCAACACATGAGTGCGCGTTACCCCATCATCCCCCGCCAAATCCGCCAGCGTGCGCGATACGCGCAAAATGCGGTGGAAGCTGCGCGCCGACAGCGATAATTTTTCCAGCATCTGCGCCAAAGCTTGCTTGGCTTCATCGTCGATTTGCGCCAGCGTGTCCAATTCGCTGGGCAGCAGTTTGGCGTTGGTTTTGCCCTGCCG
>CAUQDE010000287.1:0-2740 GCA_963516425.1 uncultured Kingella sp. | reverse complement strand
TGCGCGATGTGGGCAACGGGATAGCCGAATTCCAACGCCACTTTCAGGCTGCCGTTTTCTTCGGCAACGCTTTTTACGGCTTTTTCGCCGCCGAGCGTGCGCTGGGTGGTGGGGATAAGGATTTGTTCTATTTGTGATTTCATGGTGTTTCCTCTTGTTGTGGATGTTTGCGTTGTGGATTAGATGGGCAACGCTGTTTCAGGCTGCCTAGGGCGTGTTGGCATTCAACTTTTGCAGCGGATTTTGCGTCATAAAACGGTAGATGCAAGGCGAAAATGCGAGCCTATGCCGTCCATAGGCGAGTATTTTCAACACGGCAGATGCCGTTTTAGGGCGTAAAAGCCGCCAAAATGTTGATTGCCAACACGCCCTAACCGTAAACATGAATGCGAGATGCAATTTTACGGCAAAACCCGCCTGCGCGGGCGACGTTTTCATGGCAGGCAAAATGTTTTACCGCGCTTGATGCCGTTTCAGGCTGCCTTATCCCATCATGATTAGGCAGCCTGAAAGCTACAAAACCGCGCCAACAAAGCGTATCATCACGGCTTCTTAACCACCGCCACCGCCATGTTCTACCAAATCCTTGCCATGCTGATATGGAGCAGCGCGTTTATCGCTGCCAAATTTGCCGAAACCATGCTAGACCCGATTTTGCTGGTGCAATTTCGGCTGCTCATCGTTGCCATCATCTTGCTGCCCATCGGCATCCCGATGTTTCGCACGCTGCCTAAAAGCGCGTGGAAACCGCTGATTTGGTTGAGTTTTTGGAATTACATCGCTGTGCTTATCTTGCAATTCAAAGGCTTGCAATACACATCCGCGTCCAGCGCATTAACCATGCTGGGGCTAGAACCGCTGCTGGTGGTGTTTATCGGGCATTTCTTTTTTGACGACAAGGCGCGCAGGTATCACTGGATTTGCGGCGTGTTAGCGTTTATTGGCGTGTTCACGCTGATTTTGGGCGGGCAAAATGCGGGCAAGGGCGGCGAAATCAGCCTATTGGGCTGCGCGATGGTGTTATCGGGTGGCATTGTATTTTCCGCCATCCTGCGCCCCACGCAAAAATTTATGCGCCAAATCCCTGCCAGCACCTATACCACGCTGTCGTTTATCATCGCCGCGCCGCTGTGCCTGCCGTTTACCGCTGTGCTCACCGAAAGCTGGCACATCCGATGGAGTTGGCCAGGCATTTGGGGTATAGCGTATTTGGGTATCGGGTGCAGTTGGCTGGCTTATTGGCTGTGGAACAAGGGCATGAATACTGTGCCCGCCAATCTAACAGGGCTGCTGATTACGCTAGAACCCGTGTTTGGCATTTTGATGGCGGTGGTGCTGCTGCGCGAGCCGATTAGCGCGTTGTCGTGGCTGGGGATTGCCATTGTGATTAGCGCGACCGTGTTGGCAAGCATGATGCCCAGAATTTATAATCGCGCCCGCCGATAGTTTTCAGGCTGCCTATTGGGGATGATAGGGCAGCCTGAAATTAAGAACCTGTATTCACTATTTTCATAGCCATCTTTTATGCCCTAAAAACGCGGCTACCGCGTTAAAAATGCTCGCAAGGTGTACAACCTTGCTGTGCTTTTTGCCTTGTATCCGCGCTTTTATTTCATAAAATCTGTCTATGTAAATAATGAATACAGGTTCTAAGTTTAGCCAAGCTCAAACCTATTTTCAGGCTGCAACTTGGCAAAATTGGTCATCAATGAAGCGTTTGCCCGCGCCGACATCTTATCCATTTGGCGACGAGCCGTCGCCGCTCCATTTTAGTTTTCAGGCTGTCTATTCATCCACGAAAGGAAACTCCATGCAACTGCAACCCTTTTTCAACCAAGCCCCCAGCATCCAGCTTTATGACCCGCTCGCCCAATTTCTCGGCGCAACGCCCGATGGCGTGTTGGAATACCACTATGCCGACGCCGTTAAACTTTGCGGACATTCCTGCCCCACCGTTGCCAGCGCATGGCTGATGAGCATCAAAGCGCTTGCCGCGCTTTATTCGCCCGACGAATTGCCCGAGCGCGGCAACATTGAAATCAGCATGAACGGCGCGCGCGATGAAGGCGTAACAGGCGTGATTGCTTCCGTTGCCCAGCTCATCACTGGCGCAGCGCCCGAAACAGGCTTTGGCGGCATTGGCATGGCAGGGCGTTTTGCCCGCCGCAATTTGCTGTCGTTTGGCGCGGGCGGCGATGCCGATATGACCGTGAGCCGCCGCGATACAGGCAAAGCGGTGCGCGTTGCATTTAACGGCAGCGTGGTGCCATTTGCCCCCGAAATGCGCGAAATCATGCCGCAAGCGGTGGCAGGCATGGCAAGCCCCGAAGAATTGCAACGCTTTGGCGAATTGTGGCAAGCGCGGGTATATGCCATTTTGGTGGAGCAGGTGGATAATCCTGAGATGATTGTGGTGGAAGCGGTGGCTTGATTGGGCGCTGTTACTTGATGAAGAATGATAGAAAGGCAGCCTGAAAATGGATGGGATTTCGTTTTCAATCTACTTTTTTGATTGGCGATTTGTGGAGATTGAGTGAAGCGCGGTTGCTAACATTATTCTGGTTTTGAACAACCTTGTTGTCTTGCTTTCAGGCTGCCTTTGGGGTTTTGCACGATGATTGGACAATATCGTTCAATCAACATCGCACCGTAAAAGGCAGCCTGAAAATGAGTAAGACAGATTTAAACCAAAGCTAAACCGCAGCTCAAAGATGTTTTCAGGCTGCCTTTGGAGTATGCC
>CAUQDE010000286.1:0-2749 GCA_963516425.1 uncultured Kingella sp. | reverse complement strand
AGCGCGGGGGCAACAAACGCCCAAATTTGATACAGCGTGTTGGGCAGCGAAACCAAAAAAGCCGCCATCAGCGCCACTTTAATCGGCACAAAAAAAGGCGCAATCACATCGGTGGCAATCATGCTGGTGGTGGCGGGCAGCACCGCCATCAAAGGCTTGGCAACAAACGCATACAGCGGCTGCGCAAACGGCACAATCGCAAAAAAGCACAACGCGATGCCCATTAATGCCCACACCAAGCGGCGGCGCAATTCCAGCAAATGCTCCACCAGCGGCTGCGCCTGCCCGCCAACTGGCTCGGTAACTTGGCTCATCGGCGGCTCCTTAATTTGGGTGTGGCGCGGTGGCGGGGGCGCATATCGCGTTTGCGCGCCATCGCTTGTTTACGCAAGGATTTGGCGTTAAGCGCGGCAATCGGCTGTTGCTGCGGCGTGTAGTCAAACGCGGGCTGCGCGTTTTCTTCTATGCCGAAATCGGCAGGGTTTTTCTGCTCGGGCAGACGCTCCCATGCGGGGCGCGTGTCTTGCTGCGTTTGCTGGGCAAGCTCTTGCGTGTGCTGGGCGATGGTTTGCGTTTCTTGCTCAACCTGTTTGCCGAAATCGTGCAATTCTTGTTTCAAATCGGCAACGGTGCTGGTGAAATCTTGCTTCACTTTGCTTAATTCGGCGTATTCGCCGTTGGCGGCCAATTCTTGTTTGACACCTGCTGCCAAGCGTTGAATTTTGCCTACCCATTCGCCTGCTTTGCGCGCTACTTTGGGCAGGCGTTCTGGTCCTAAAACGACTAGGGCGACCACGCCTGATAACAGCATTTCGGTGAAGCTAAAATCAAACATGATTAGGCTTGTTTGTCGGTTTTTTGTTCGATGACTTCTTCTTTTTTGGCGGCGGCTTCGGCTTCGCTGCTGCCTTTTTCCAAGCCTTCTTTAAAGTCGTGCACCGCGCCGCCGAGGTCTTTGCCGACGTTGCGCAGTTTTTTGGTGCCGAATACGAGTACGACAATCGCCAATACGATAAGCCAATGCCAGATTGAGGTTAATCCCATAATTGAGTTCCTTGTGAAAGTTTGGGGTTGGTGAAAAGGGTTAGGCAGCCTGAAAAGCGGCTGCGCGGGTATTTGGTTTTCAGGCTGCCTGATGAGGCTCGCGCTTGATGAGTTTGGTCCAGTTGTAATAGCCGTAGAGTGAGTTGCAGAGGTATGCGCCATACATCAGATACATGGCGGGGGTTTCTGCCCATAGCACGATGGATAGGATGTTGAGCGCAATCCACAGCAGCCATTGTTCGCGGTAGCGCAAAATCATCATGGCTTGGGCAACGAAGGTAATCACGGTGGTTGCGCCGTCTAGCCCTGTTGAGCTGCCGCCTGCGGCGCGTAGGGCTTGGATGAAGCCGAATGTGCCAATGCCGATAATGGCGAGCATGATTGCCCAGCCTTGGGGGGTGAGCGCTTTGGCGACGACGGTTTCGCCGTCCGTATCGTGGGTGGTGTGGCTTTTCCACATGAAATAGCCGATAAATTGCGAGGGCAGATAGATATACAGCACGGAATTCATTTCGCCGATAAAGTTGGCGCGCCATGCGACGTAGAAATAAGTGTAGGCGAAAATCAAGCCGAAAAAGTAGTTGCTGATTTTGCCTTTGCTGACCAGCACCACGCAGATAATGCCTGCGATGCCTGAAATCATTTCTAATACGCTGGCTGGGTTTTGCACATAGGCAAACACTTGGGCGGCAATAAAGGCGAGCAACCAGATGACTTCAAAGGGCTTCCAGCCGCTGAGTTCTTCTTTGATGAACTGGATGTATTTCTCTTGCGTTGCCATTTTGCTGCTCCTTTGTAGAGGGATGGAAATGGGTTTTTAAGGCTGCTTGTTGTTATTGTGGATTGCCGAGGATATGGATGTGTAGATGGAAGACTTCTTGCCCGCCGCCTTTGCCTGTGTTGATTTGGGTTTTGAAGCCGTGGCTTAACCCTGCTTGTTGGGCGATTTTCGGCACGCGCAGCATCATTTTGCCAAGCAGCTCTTGGTGCTGCGGCTGGGCATGGGCGAGCGAATCAAAATGGGTTTTGGGGATGAGCAGCAGATGCACGGGCGCTGCGGGGTTGATGTCTTTGAAGCAGAGCATTTCGTCGTCTTCATACACGATGCTGCTGGGGATTTGCTTGGCGGCGATTTTGCAAAATAGGCAATCGGTCATGATTCGTTCCTTGTGGTTTTCAGGCTGCCTGAAAAGGTGGCATTTTAATAGAGTTTAGTCTTTTGGGCGAGATGCTTTTTCGGCTAGCCCTGATAATCCTTGGCGGCGGGCGAGTTCGGCGAGCACGTTGTCAATGCTGAGGTTGTGGTGGGCGAGCAGGATGATGCTGTGAAACCAGAGGTCGGCGATTTCGTACACGATGTGTTGAGCTTCGCCGTCTTTGCTTGCCATCAGCACTTCGCCTGCTTCTTCTATGACTTTTTTGAGGATTTTGTCTTGCCCTTGGTGCAGCAGTTGGGCGGTGTAGGATGTTTCGGGGCTGGCGGTTTTGCGCTCGTTGATGGTGGCTTGCAGTTGGGCTAGGGTGGATTGGGGCATGGTGGAGTTCCTTTGGGTTGGGGATGATGGGGCAGCCTGAAAAGGGTTTTTGGCTACGCTGAACGGTGTTTCAGGCTGCCTATGGGTTTTTGCCGTAGATTTGCTGTTCGTCTTTGATAACGGGGTCTTGGGTTTGCCAGTCGTTGTTTTGCCATTGGCGATAGAAGCAG
>CAUQDE010000285.1:0-2766 GCA_963516425.1 uncultured Kingella sp. | reverse complement strand
TATTCCACCGTTAAGCGCGTGCTCGACGAAGGCAAAACCACCTGCTCGCTGTGCAGCCGCCTGCGCCGCGGCATTCTTTACCGCACGGCAAAAGAGCTGGGCTGCACCAAAATCGCGCTCGGCCACCACCGCGACGACATCATCGCCACCTTGTTTTTAAACATGTTTTACGGCGGCAAGCTCAAAGCCATGCCGCCCAAGCTGGTTTCCGACAACGGCGAACACATCGTCATCCGCCCGCTGGCGTATGTGAAAGAAAAGGATTTGATTAAATACGCCGAGTTAAAACAGTTCCCCATCATCCCCTGCAACCTGTGCGGCTCGCAGCCCAATCTGCAACGCCAAGTCATCGGCGATATGTTGAAAGACTGGGACAAACGCTTCCCCGGCCGCATCGAAAGCATGTTCTCCGCGCTGCAAAACGTGGTGCCCTCGCATCTGGCGGACACCGAACTGTTTGACTTTGCGGGCTTGCAGCGCGGTCAGACGCTGAAACACGGCGGCGATTTGGCGTTTGACAGCGAAACCGTGTCTTTTACCGCCCCGCGCGACGAAGACGACGGGCAGCCTGAAAAACCCGCGCGCAAGGTGATTAACATCTTGGGCAACAAGCCGAAAACGGAATGCGGCATTCAGGTGGAATAACGCGCCCATCCCCATCCGCCCTTGTTTAGCCGCACCCGAATTTCAGGCTGCCTATCGGTTCATCCGTAGGCAGCCTGAAAACGTGTTTCCGTTGCGCCATCGGTTTTCCCCATGCCGCGCTAGGTCTATAATGAAAACTTCCCCAACCGCGTTAGAAAGGACTCTGCCATGAAAACTCTGGTCAATGTTTTCCATCCCAAATTGGCGCAATCCACCGTAAACCGCCTGTGGGCGCAGCGGCTGCAAGGGCTGCCCGATGTAACCGTGCGCCGCGTGTACGAGCTGTATCCCAATGGTAAAATCGACGTGGCCGCCGAGCAAGCCGCGCTGCTGGCGCACGACCGCTTGGTGTTCCAGCATCCGTTTTTCTGGTATTCCGTGCCGCCCTTGATGAAACAATGGTTTGACGACGTGCTCACCTACAACTGGGCATACGGCCCGCAGGGCAAAGCGTTGGCGGGCAAAGAATGGGTGTCGTCCATTTCCACAGGCGGGCCGGCGGATTCGTATCAGGCGGGCGGCTACAACAGCTATTCCATGAGCGAATTTTTGAAACCGCTGCAACAAACCGCCAATCTCATCCAAACCAAATTCTTGCCGCCGTTTATTTTCCACGGCGCGGTGGGCGCAAGCGAAGCCGCCGTCCGGCAGTCTGCCGACAACATGGTGGCGCATATTCTAGACCCGCTGCTGGACCCGCAGAAAAAACTCGCCGCGCTGCTGGCGAAAATGCAGGAAGACGGCGTTACGCTGGAATAATCGCCATATAACAAGGCAGCCTGAAAACGGTTTTTCCCATTTTCAGGCTGCCTTATCACATCAATTCATCTACCCCACATCGCCCGCCACTACAATCAACCGCGCATTATAGCCCTTTCAGGCTGCCTCAACCATCGCCCGCCGCGTTTGCCTATCCCGCAAATAAGCCGCGCTAATCACGCCTCGCGCCCCCGTTTCCCTGTGTTAAGATTGCCCGCGTTACTAACAACTACACAGGAGAAATCGCCATGAACCGCATCGCTCAATTTTTACTGCTCCCCGCCAGCACAGCCGTAGTCTTCTGGGCGGGGCAAGCCGTGCTGATGCCGTATTCCACCGCCGCCCACGCCGAAAATTTGACCGAGCGCATCGGCAAGCTGCCCGACAGCCAAGGCAAAGCCGCCCCGCCGCTGCCGCGCCGCCCCACGCTGGTTAAATTTTGGGCAAGCTGGTGTCCGCTGTGCCTGAGCGAATTGGCGCAAACCGAAGCATGGGCGCAAGACAAACGCTTTGCCGCCGCCAACCTTGTCGCCATCGCCTCGCCCAACTATCTGCACGAAAAACCCGCCGCCGACTTCGCCCAATGGTATCGCGGCTTGGAATACCAAAAACTGCCCGTGCGCACCGATGCGGGCGGCGCAATCGCGCAACAGCTGGGCGTGCGCGTGTATCCCTCTTGGGTGTTGCTGGGCGAAAACGGCGACGTGCAGCGCGTTGTCAAAGGCAGCCTGAACGAAGCCCAAGCCCTCGCCCTGCTGGCAAACCCGCAAGCCGAATTGTCAGCCTATACCGAAAAATTCTACAAACCCGATTCCGCGCAGAAAGGAAAACCGATGAACATCAAAACCATTTATCTGGCAGGCGGCTGCTTCTGGGGCTTGGAAGCCTATTTCCAACGCATCCCGGGCGTAACCGATGCCGTGTCGGGCTATGCCAACGGCAAAACCGCCAACCCCAGCTATGAAGACGTATCCCACCGCCACAGCGGGCACGCCGAAACCGTGAAAGTGAGCTACGATGCCGACCAGCTCAGCTTAGACGACATCCTGCGCTATTACTTCCGCGTGATAGACCCCACCAGCCTCAATAAACAAGGCAACGACCGCGGCGAGCAATACCGCACAGGCATCTACACCACCGACCCCGCCGAGCAAAAAATCGCCGCCGCCGCCATCGCGCGCGAGCAGAAAAAATACACCGCGCCCGTTGTGGTGGAAAACCAGCCGCTCAAAAACTTCTATCCCGCCGAAGAATACCACCAAGATTATCTGCTCAAAAATCCCAATGGTTACTGCCACATTGACGTTTCATTGGCAGACAAACCGCTGGAAGGCAAAGAAGCCGTTTCAGGCAGCCTGAAAA
>CAUQDE010000284.1:0-2767 GCA_963516425.1 uncultured Kingella sp. | reverse complement strand
TGGTTTACCAAGATGTCGGCGAGCCGCCGATGCTCCATCAATTGCAGGTTTTGCAAAGGTTTCAGGCTGCCTTTCGTGGCATGGGCAACGGCTGGGGCGGAATGCTTGGGGCGCGGGCGGGGATGGTAGGGCTGCGGGCAATGTTCCCCGCGTGGGTACGCCGCGATGCGCGGCGTGGTATGGCAAAAAATAAGCACAGGCAGCCTGAAACCCAAAATAGCGCGTTCAACAGGGCTTTACTGGTTGGCACAATGTCGGCGAGCTGCCAACGCTCCACAGCGACAGCCTGCGTAGGGCGGCGGGATTGCGAAGTTAAAACGGCGTTTAATTATTTTCAGGCTGCCTAAACGTGGGCGCAATGATAAGGCCAGCCTGAAACAAGCACACCCAAGCCCACCACGCCACTCACCGCCCACAAAAAAACAGCTCAAACCGCATCACACGTTTTCAGGCTGCCTTATCCGTCTCAAACTATTTTTTCACCGCCAGCACCACCGCCGAAGCCTTAAACAACGCCGTCGCCGTTTGCCCCACTTGCAAATGCAAGGCATCCGCGCTGTGCAAGGTAATCCCCGCGCTCACCGCCAAGCCGTCCACATCCAATTCCACCACCGCGTTCACCGTGCCGCGATGGATTTGGCGGATGGTGCCGCTCAGCTGGTTGCGCGCCGAAAACGCATAATCATCTGCATCCGTTGCCAGCAGCACGCTGCCCGCTTTCACCAACGCCAATACGCTTTTGCCCACCGCCAAATCCAGCCCTGCCACGCTCTCGCAAGTAATCGCTGCCGCAATTTCCTTGCCGCCGGCCAGCTCAATGATGATTTCGCTGTTTACCGCGCCGTTTTTAATGCTTTTCACCGTGCCTGCAAATTGATTACGCGCACTCGTTTGCATGATTTTGATTCCTTTGTGTGGTTGAAAAAAGGGCGCATGGTAGCACAAACCCAAGGCAGCCTGAAAACGGGTTTTCCATTTTCAGGCTGCCTTAATCCTTGGCGTTACAGCTTGTTCAGCTTCAACCATGCTTCAATATCCTGCGGTGACATCTCGCCTTTTTCTTCCTTGTCCAGTTTGTTGATTTGCTTGCCACCGCTGTATTTCGCCAACACGGGCGTGCCCAGCAAACCATATTGCTGCTTAAACGCCGTCCACGCGGGTTTGTCCTGCTGCAAAAAATGCACGTTCACAAAATAGAGCTTGCCGCTGAGTTTATGCGCTTTGATGTAACGCTTAAAAATCGGCTCAAACGCGCTGCAATCGCCGCAGCTAGGTCGCCCAATATAGGCGTAAAACGTGTCGCCCTTGGCAACTTTCGCCTTGAAGCTGTCCACCGTTAAGCTATCCAGTTGAAAATACATATCGGTGTATTGTTTTTCCAGCTCCGTGGTGCGCTGGGCAGACAGTTTCACCGCCATTTCTTTTTCCGCCAATTGGGCATGAAGCTGTTTGATTTCATTGGCTTGGCTGTTGCCCTGCTGGGCGTTTTGTTGCGCGCAGGCGGTTAAAAGCAGCGCGAGGCCGGCGGTAAATAAGGCGGGTTTTGTTTTCATGGTGAACTCCTTTTCGTGAGAAAACGCAAAAATTATACGCTTTTGGGCAGCCTGAAAGTTGTGTTAAGTCATGCGCTTGGCTTTTCAGGCTGCCTTTTGTGAGCGCGCATGAAAAAACACGTTTGGCGCGGGGCAAAACGTGTTTTTCCGTTTTCAGGCTGCCTCTGCCGCGCGTTCGGGCAGCTGCGCCAGAATGCTGCTGCTGGCTTGAATGCTGTCGCCAATGGCCACGGCGGGGACGCTGCCCGGCGGCAAATACACGTCCACGCGCCCGCCGAAACGGGCAAAGCCGATGCGTTCGCCGCGCACAAGGCTGCCGGTTTGCGCGTAGCAATCGCCATAATTCTGCACCATCGTAACCGCTTGCTGCTGGCTGGTTTGCAGTTGCAAGATGTGGCGTTTGCCATTTTGCTGCACAACCACGCTGCCGCGTATCGGGCTGCGGATGGCGTAGGCGCGGAAAAAATGGGTGCGGATGCTGATTTTGAGCGCGTTTTGATTGGTGTGTGGATTGTGCGCGTTTTCCACCAAAATCACGCGCCCATCGGCGGGCGAGAGCAGGGCGTCGGCATCCATGGGAATATTGCGCGCGCGGTCGCGGAACAAATGCGCACTCGCCAGCGTGGCAAGCAGCAGCCACAGCGCGAGCTTGGAGCCGTTGGCGGTGCAGCAATAAGCAAACAGCGTGAGCGCGGCGAGCGTGCCGATGATGCGCCAGCCCTCGCGGGCAACAAGGGGATGGGGATAGAAGCGATTCATTTTCAGGCTGCCTTTATTTGTTTGATGGGAAAGGGGATTTTATGTTGCTGGCGGGGTGGTGTAAATGGTTTCAGGCTGCCTTTTAGGGTAAGGGCAGCCTGAAAGGTGGGACAAGCCAATCTCTGCTTGCCTGCCGTTGCAAACCGCTGTTTACCGTTTCTCCAACGCCGCTTGCCAGCGTTCCAGTTCGCGCAAATCTTCGGCATCGTCGGCGGCCTGTTTGGCGGCTTTGCGGCCTTGGTCAAACCGCGCGTATTGCTCTTGGGCGAACAGCTCCATTTGACGGTGCGTGCGGCTTCCTTTGTCTGCCAATACGGGGAAGCCGTTGAAACCGATCAGGCTGTCCACATTGCCGCGCCAAAAATCCAGCGTCAGGTCTTGGTGGTTTTTCACGCGCAATTCCGCGCTTTCCAAGAAAATCATCACCAAGCGGTTGAGCGTGTCCAACTCGTCAG
>CAUQDE010000283.1:0-2793 GCA_963516425.1 uncultured Kingella sp. | reverse complement strand
GAGCGGATTTTGTATTCAGTGAATACGAATACAAGGCGACAAGCCAAGTTAATAGTGGTTCTATTAACTTGGCTTGGCAACGCGGTAGGCGCGTTCAATGAAGGCAAAAGCAGCCGTGCAGATAACGAATGCAGGTTCTCATCTTTGGCGAAGCAAAGAAAAGTAAGTGCCCCGTCGGCACGAGACGCATGGTTAAAGCTACATCCAAAGCCAACTACAAAGCACCAACCTTTTTTCAGGCTGCCTCAACATCATCCCCCAAAGGCAGCCTTGCCCCTTTGTCCAAATCTTTGATTGAGCCATGCAAACGGATGCACAGCCAAGGGGTAGACCGAAGCACAATGCGCAAGCCTGAAACCTACCCCACCGCCCGCAAACACGCCTTCACCAATCCCGCCCCACGATAAACCAGCCCGCTATAAAGCTGCACAGCACTCGCCCCCAGTTTTATTTTCTCCGCCGCGTGTTCGCCCGACAAAATCCCGCCCGCGCCGATAATCGGCACTTTGCCGCCCAGCTCGCGCGCAAACGCCGCCAACACGCGGTTGCTCGGTTCGCGCACAGGCTCGCCACTCAATCCGCCCGATTCTTGCGCCAGCGGCGATGCGCCCAGCGCGGTTTTGTCCACGGTGGTGTTGGTGGCGATTAAGCCGTCCATTTCGGTTTGCAAGACAACATGGGCGATGTCGGCAATCTGCACTTCGTCCAAATCGGGTGCAATTTTCACCGCCAGCGGCACATAACGCCCAACGCTCGCGCTCAATTGGGCTTGCTTGTTTTTCAGGCTGCCTAACAGCTTGCTCAATTCATCGCTGCCTTGCAACGAGCGCAGATTTTT
The DNA here is from genome assembly GCA_963516425.1 of uncultured Kingella sp. Classification (GTDB taxonomy): domain Bacteria; phylum Pseudomonadota; class Gammaproteobacteria; order Burkholderiales; family Neisseriaceae; genus Kingella_B. Next base: position 1,955 of record CAUQDE010000283.1, on the reverse strand, counting down.
GGTGTTGGGCGATGAAATGTTCACCGTAATATAAGAAGCGTATTCGTAGGCTTTTTCCAAGCAAATCAAATAGTCATCCACCGCGTTTTCAATCGGCGTGCTGGCGTTTTTGCCGATGTTAATCCCCAAAATGCCCGTGTAACGCGACCGTTTCACGTTGGCAATCAGCGCATCAATGCCGTGATTATTAAAGCCCATGCGGTTCACAATGGCGTTGTATTCAGGCGCACGAAACAAGCGTGGCTGCGGATTGCCTTCTTGCGGGCGCGGCGTTACCGTGCCGATTTCAATAAAACCAAAACCCAGCGCCGCCAAGCCGTCAATCGCTTCGCCGTTTTTGTCCAAGCCCGCCGCCAGCCCAACGGGATTGGGCAGCTGCAAGCCCATCAGCGAAGTGGGCTTGGTGTGCGGGTTCACGCGCGGTATCAAGCAATAGGCGTGGGCAAGGGTTTGAATGGTGAAATTGTGCGCTTGCTCGGGATCAAGTTTGAACAGCAAAGGACGGATAAAAGTTGAATACATAGCTGGGCTTTCTGATTGGATGGATAGGATAGGCAGCCTGAAAACGCAAATCGCCTAGGCGGCTACCATTCTAAAAAAGCAGCCTGAAATTGTTTTCAGGCTGCCTTTGTGTGCGCTCAATTATTCTGCGGATGATTCGCCAGCCGCTTCCGTTTCTTGCGCAGGCATATTGCGTTCAGGCTGCGGCAACAACGCGCGGATAGACAAACGCACACGACCGCGCTCGTCCACATCCAATGCTTTCACATTCACCACTTGCCCCACTTTCAGATAATCGTTCACATCTTTCACGCGCTCATGCGCAATTTGGCTAATGTGCACCAAGCCATCTTTGCCTGGCATCACAGACACAATCGCGCCCACGTTGTTATCCAAAATTTTCACCACTGTGCCTTCATACACCTTGCCCACTTCCACTTCGGCGGTAATCATCTCAATGCGCGCTTTAGCGGCTTCGCCCGCTTCGGCGGTGGTGGCGGCAATGGTTACCACGCCATCATCGCTGATGTTGATTTCGGTGTGGGTTTCGGCGGTGATGCTGCGGATGGTTTCGCCACCCTTGCCAATCACTTCGCGGATTTTATCGGGGTTGATTCTCATGGTGTACAAGCGTGGCGCGTGTTGCGACAGCTCTTGCGGGCCTGATACCGCTGCCTGCATTTGACCCAAAATGTGCAAACGCGCTTCTTTGGCTTGTGCCAAGGCAATTTGCATGATTTCTTTGGTAATACCTTGAATTTTAATATCCATTTGCAGCGCGGTAACGCCTTCGGTTGTACCTGCCACTTTGAAATCCATGTCGCCCAAATGGTCTTCGTCGCCCAAAATATCGGTGAGCACGGCGAATTTGTTGTCTTCCAAAATCAAGCCCATGGCGATGCCCGCAACGTGTGCTTTCAAAGGCACGCCTGCCGAGAGCAAGCTCAAACAGCCGCCGCACACGCTTGCCATAGAAGACGAGCCGTTGGACTCGGTGATTTCAGAAACCACGCGCATGGTGTAGTTAAAATCTTCCGCATCGGGCAACACCGCCACCAAAGCGCGTTTTGCCAAGCGGCCGTGTCCGATTTCGCGGCGTTTGGGTGCGCCCACGCGCCCCACTTCGCCTGTGGAATACGGTGGGAAGTTGTAGTGCAGCATAAAGCGGTCGGTGTATTCGCCACTCAATGCGTCAATGATTTGCTCATCGCGCGAAGTGCCCAGCGTGGCAACGGCAAGCGCTTGCGTTTCGCCGCGTGTAAACAATGCCGAGCCGTGAGTGCGTGGCAACACATTGGTTTGGATGTTGATGGGGCGCACGGTGCGGGTGTCGCGCCCATCAATGCGCGGTTGCCCCGCCAAAATTTGACCACGCACCACATCGGCTTCCAGTTGTTTAAAGATGCCTTTGATTTCGTTTTTCGCCAGCGTGTTGGTTTCTTCGGTAATCAACG
>CAUQDE010000282.1:0-2798 GCA_963516425.1 uncultured Kingella sp. | reverse complement strand
CATAAAGCTGCACATGCTGTGGTTGTTCACCAGCATCACAGGCGCATCGCCGCACGCGCCCATGCACTCGCCTTCCACCAGCGTAAATTTGCCATCTGCCGTGGTTTCACCGTAGTCAATGCCCAGCTTCTCTTTCAAATACTCGCCCGCATCCACACCGCCGCGCAAGGCGCAGGGCAAATTGGTGCACACGGTGAGCTTATATTTGCCCACAGGCTGCAAGTCATACATATTGTAAAACGTGGCGACTTCGTAGGCGGCAACGGGCGCGATGCCGATGTATTTCGCCACAAATTCAATGGTTTCGGGCGCAAGATAGCCTTTTTCCACTTGGGCGATGCGCAACGCGCTCATAATCGCGCTGCGGCGCTGGTCGGCAGGGTATTTTGCCAGTTCAATGTCAATTTCTTTTAGCGATTGTGTGGACAGCATTATCTATCTACCTCTCCGAATACGATGTCTTGCGTGCCGATAATGGCGACCACGTCGGCAAGCATATGCCCGCGCGCCATTTCGTCCATGCCTTGCAAGTGGGCAAAACCGGGGGCGCGGATTTTCAGGCGGTAGGGCTTGTTTGCGCCATCTGAAATGATGTACACGCCAAATTCGCCTTTGGGGTGTTCAATCGCGGTATAGGTTTCACCCTCGGGAACGTGCATCCCCTCGGTGAACAATTTGAAATGGTGGATTAAGTCTTCCATGCCCATTTTCATTTCGGTGCGCTTGGGCGGCGCAACTTTATGGTTATCAGTAATCACAGGCAGATTAGGATTGGCGCGCAACCAGTCGGCGCATTGTTTGATGATACGCACCGATTGGCGCATTTCCGCCATGCGGCAAAGATAACGGTCATAGCAATCGCCGTTCACGCCCACGGGAATATCAAAATCCATTTCGTGATACATTTCATAGGGTTGCTTTTTGCGCACATCCCATTCCACGCCCGAGCCGCGCAACATCACGCCCGTAAAGCCTTTTTGCAAGGCGCGTTCAGGCGACACCACGCCAATGCCCACGGTGCGCTGTTTCCAAATGCGGTTGTCGGTAAGCAGCGTTTCCAGCGTGTCTATGTTTTTGGGGAAACGTTCGCAAAACGCATCAATAAAATCCAGCATACTGCCTTCGCGCGAAGCATTGAGTTCCTTCAACACTTTTGCGCTGCGGTATTTGCTGGCTTCGTACTTGGGCATAAAGTCGGGCAAATCGCGGTACACGCCGCCCACGCGGAAATACGCGGCATGCATGCGCGCGCCTGATACGGCTTCGTATAAATCCATCAATTCTTCGCGGTCGCGGAACGCATACAAAATCGCCGTCATCGCGCCAATATCCAGCGCGTGCGAACCCACGCCCATCAAGTGGTTCAAAATACGCGTTACTTCGGCAAACATGGTGCGGATGTATTTGGCGCGAATCGGCACTTCCAAGCCCTGCAGTTTTTCAATCGCCAAGCAATAGGCTTGCTCATTGCACATCATGGAAACGTAGTCCAGCCTGTCCATATACGGCAGGGCTTGCAGATAGGTTTTGCTTTCAGCGAGCTTTTCCGTGCCGCGGTGCAGCAAGCCGATATGCGGATCTGCGCGAACGATGGTTTCGCCTTCCAGCTCCAAAATCATGCGGAGTACGCCGTGGGCGGCAGGGTGTTGCGGCCCGAAGTTGATGGTGTAGTTTCTTAATTTAGCCACCGTAGGTCTCCTCACGAACAACGCGCGGGGTAATTTCACGCGGCTCTATGGTTACAGGCTGGTAAATAACGCGTTTTTCGGCTTCGTCGTAGCGCATTTCCACATAGCCCGACACAGGGAAATCTTTGCGGAAGGGATGCCCCACAAAACCATAGTCGGTCAAAATGCGGCGCAAATCAGGATGTTCGTTGAAAATAATGCCATACATATCAAACGCTTCGCGCTCATACCAATCCGCGCTGTTATACAGCGACACAACCGATGGCACGATGGGCATATCGTCATCATCCGCCCACACGCGCACGCGAATGCGTTGGTTGTTTTTCACCGAAAGCAGTTGGCTTACGGCAGCAAAGCGCTTGCCTTGCCATGCTTGGTTTTGATAGGTGCTGTAATCCACGCCGCACAAATCCACCAGTTGCTCAAAGTGCAAGTCGTCGTGGTCGCGCAGGGTTTGCATCAGGGAAAGATAGTTTTCAGGCTGGCATTCAAGGGTTATTTCGCCGTATGCCAAGATGATGTTGCTGACTTTGTTGCCCAACAGGGTCGCGCAGGCAGCCTGTAAATCGGTAACGTGCATTTTCGCTCCTTATGCGCGGGCGATGGTGTAGGTGCGTTTGATTTTGCCTTGCAGCTGGATTAAGCCGTATAACAAGGCTTCTGCTGTTGGCGGACAACCGGGCACATAAACATCAACGGGCACAACGCGGTCTGCGCCACGCACCACAGAATATGAATAATGATAATAGCCGCCGCCATTGGCGCACGATCCCATAGACAACACCCAGCGCGGCTCTGCCATTTGGTCGTAAACGCGGCGCAAGGCGGGAGCCATTTTGTTGGTAAGCGTGCCGGCCACAATCATCAAATCGGCCTGACGGGGCGACGGGCGGAAGATAATGCCGAAACGGTCAAGGTCGTAGCGCGCCATACCGGCGTGCATCATTTCCACCGCGCAGCATGCCAAGCCAAAAGTAACCGGCCAGAGCGAGCCCGTGCGTACATAGTTCAACACCGTATCCGCGCTGGCGGTTACGAAGCCTTTGTTCAAAACGCCTTCTATTCCCATTCCAGCGCACCTTTTTTCCATTCGTAAACAAAGCCCACCGT
>CAUQDE010000281.1:0-2806 GCA_963516425.1 uncultured Kingella sp. | reverse complement strand
CCATAAGGTTTCACCGTTTCGCCTGATAAGCCTGTGTTGCGCTCGGCGTTGTTCAAAATCACCGTGCGCGGTTTTTGCTTGCCGTAGTAGGTAACGTTTAACGCCGCGTCAAATTTCTCATTCGGCTGCCAATTCAGGCTGCTGTTGATGGTGAATTTGGGCGTAACCGACAGCGGATTGCCCGTGTCTTTGTTGATGGATTTGTGCATATAGGTGAAATTGGTCGTCCATTTGAGCGTTTGGTGCAATGGCACGGTCAAATTGCCTTCCACACCTTCCACCACGGCTTTGCGCGCGTTCGTCCATTGATACATATAGTTGCCCAATTGGCTCAGCGCCACTGCTTTGTCGCCTGCCACAATCTTATTGCGGTAGTCGTTGTGGACATACGCCATAGACGCTTGGAAGCCGCCTTGTGCAAATTCAAAGCCCAATTCTTTGTTGATGCTGGTTTCAGGTTTCAGGCTGCTGTTGCCCATCAAATAGCAGCGGATGGAAGCGGGCGTGCCTGCCGCGCAGCCTTGCCCGCGTGTGTACAAAATATAGTTGGGGTTGCTTTGGTAAAGATTGGGCGATTTATACGCGCGGGCGATGCCGCCTTTAATCGCCCAGCCGCCGCCAAGTGCTTGCACAAAGTTCAGCGCGGGGCTCCAATTGTTACCCGATACGCTGTTGTGATCAAAGCGCAGCGCGGGGATAAGCTGTGTGCCGTTGCCTAGGCGGTAGTGGTCTTCCAGATAAAAGGCGAAATTGCTTTGGCTGGTTTTGCTGCTGCGCCCTGTGCCAACGCCAGTGAAGCGGTCGGTGCGCCCTTGGTCGGAGAAGCCTTGCACCATAGAGCCTTTGTCGTTTAGGCGGTCGTGGTTGTATTCCGTGCCGATAGTGAGAACGTGGTCGCCGCCGAGTTTAAACGGAATGTTCACTTCGCCAAACAGGCGTTTGGTTTGCAGCGTGCTGTCGGTGAAGTTGCGGTTTTGGTATTGCCCTTCGGGGCCGCCCATTAAGCCTTCGGTTAAGTGGTGGTTTTCGGTGCGGTCAAGCTGCGCTACGACTTTGCTGTCGCCCCAGCTCCAATAGCCTTCGTGCGTGAGCGCGTTGCTGATGCGGGTTAAACGCGCGGTTTCCGAGCCGTATAACGATTGCGTGAAGGCGTTGGGGTTGTTGTTTTGGTTGTCGCCCGCGTAGATATTGCCTTGGCGGCTGTATGAGCTGTCCAGTGTGAGCGTTTGCTCGGGCGTGATGCGCCATGCCAAGCGCGCGGCGATGTCGCGGTTTTTCACGCCGTCGCGCCCTGCGCCCAAGCTGGTGCTGGTTACGGTGCGACCGCCACGGCGGGTGGTGGTTACGGTGGTGGGGTTGATGTCGGCGGCATCGGCATCGGTTTTATTCAGGCTGCCGTAGATGCGGATGCCCAGTTTGTCTTGAATAATCGGGCCGCTCACATTAAAGCCGATGCGGTTGGTTTCGCCTTCTTTGCGGTCTTGTGGCTGATTGGTGTAGTAGGTTAAGCCGCCATGCCATTCGGTGCTGACTTTTTTGGTGATGATGTTTACCACGCCACCTGCCGCGCCCGAGCCGTAGCGTGCTGCCGCAGGGCCGCGCAATACGCTGATGGATTCAATATCTTCCACTGGCACCCAGTTGCTGTCGCCGCGCGTGTTGCGCTCGCCGCGCCAGCTGTATCGCTCGGCATTGCGCGAAGTTACGGGGCGGCCGTCAATCAGAATCAACGTGTTTTCAGGCCCCATGCCGCGAATGTCTATTTGGCGTTTGTTGCCGCGCTCGCCCGAGGCGGTGTTGCCCGTTAAATTGACCCCCGGCATGGTGCGCACGATGTCGGAGAGGTCGTTTACCGCGGGGCGGTGTTCCAAATCTTGCGCGGTGATTTTGGATACGCCCAGCGATTGTTGCAGCTGGCGTTCGGCGGTAACGTATACAGTGGGCAATGTGCCGCCGTCGTGCGGGGCGGTGTCGTCGGCGCGGGCAAATGCGCCGGCTAGGGCAAGCGGTAAGATGCCAAGGGCAAAACGTTTTTTCATAAAAATTCCTCTGTGTTGTGTTTACAAAAATGCTGCAAATGTGAAAAGGTGTAAATCATAGCGATTTGGGCGCGGATTGCCAAGACAAATGAGAGTAATTATTGTTTGATGCGGACGGCGCGGGAGAGGTCAAGACGTTGGGCGGTTTGGAGGCAGCCTGAAAACACGCTTGGGCGTTTGGGCTGCACGCAATGCTTTCAGGCTACCTTATCCGCTGCGCAAGCCAAAGGCAGCCTGAAAACGGGTTTGCGCGCTTTTGCCAAGCGAAAACGGCAAACAAAGGTTTCAGGCTGCCTTGCGGTGGGGCTGGGCAATCCGACCTGCGCTTATTGGTTTGATGTTTTTCGGTTTTTCTTCTTTTTGACGATTTCGTATTCCCAGGCTTCCACGCCGTTTAAATCAATGTTTTCTCCGGTGCTTAAAACCAGCAGGTTTTGCTGCTTGTCAATCTCGGCAAATGTGAGCCCCATGCTTTGCCATTTTTGCTTGATTGCTGCCGAGATGATTTCTTTGCCTGCTTCCCCTTTAAATGACACGCCGCAAAATTTTCTTCCGTCGTTAAGGGTTAATTCGCAATTTTTAGATAAGAAACAATAGATTCCGTCTAATTCGTTTTGCTTTAAATTGAAGAGTTCGCTAAAATTTTTATCAAAATAAAATTTATCGCATTGGATATATAGAAAGCCGCGTTCTATCGGTTCATCGGGATGATTTGTAGAAATTAACCGCGTTGTTTACACAACAGGTTGAGAGAAATAAGCCTGCAA
>CAUQDE010000280.1:0-2816 GCA_963516425.1 uncultured Kingella sp. | reverse complement strand
CCCAGTTCTTTAACAATTCGGCAAACGTATCAACCACCCGATGCTTGGTCTTTATCAAGATTGGCGCGTTCCTTTCGTCTTTTTGCGCGGCTTCTTTTTGTGGCTCGGCAGAAATTTTTTCGCTATGAAACGCGGCTAATCTTGTGTGGCTTATCGGTGAAATGCGTATCAAAGGTTGCAGGCGGCATCCAATCCGCCTTTATCAGAATGCCGTGCATACGGGTAGCGCGAGTGCGTCCGTGAACAGGCGGCAGTTGGACGTATCTTTTAATCGCGGCGTATCCGCGATGTGGGGCAAATCTACGGACGCGCCCTAACGCAGTTTCCCTGCCTTCGGGCATAGCCTGCGCACCCTTTGCCGTGGCGTGTTTTGCGCTCGGCTGGGGATTTGTTTTTCATAGCAAACGGTTTCAGGCTGCTTTTGGGTTTTTGAGTTTTAGTGGCAGCCTGAAAATCGTTTTTTGGGTGGTTTTTTGTTTTCAGATTTAAGCCTGTTTGTGGTGGTGAGTAGAATTGAGCGGGTTTAGGTGTGGGAATTCCTTGTTTTCAAAATCCTATTTTTGCCGAAAGGATGCGCTATGCTCCATCAAGCTCCACTGTTGATTTCCTTTTCAGGCGGGCGCACCAGCGCGATGATGACTCATCTTTTGCTGAACGCAGAACCTGAACGCATCGCAGGATTTAGCCCTGTTGTGGTGTTTGCCAACACGGGTTGCGAACACGAAAAAACATTGGAGTTTGTAAACCAATGCGATAAGCATTTTGGTTGGCAGGTGATATGGCTGGAAGCGAAAGTGTTTCATGGTGAAAAGCGCGGTTCGGGTTATATCGTTACCGATTTTGAACATGCATCACGTCATGGCGAGCCTTATCGAGAAGTGGTTAAGAAATATGGATTAGCCAATGTGGCTGCGCCACATTGCACGCGGGAATTAAAGCGCAACACGATTTACAGTTTCTTGCGCGATACCTACGGCACAAGCAAAGTGAAAAAAGCCATTGGCATCAGAGTAGATGAGACGCAGCGCATCAATCCTATTAAAGCCAAAGCTGAAAACCTTTGGTATCCCCTAGCTGAAATAGGGATAGACAAACAAGACGTAGATGATTTTTGGGCAGCACAAGCATTTGACTTGGAGCTGCCTCATTATTTGGGCAACTGTGTTTGGTGTTTTAAAAAATCCGACACCAAACTACTCAAAGCCCTAGCCGAAGCACCTGAATATTTTGATGTGCCCCGCCGTTTAGAACGCGAGTTTCCCATTACCGTGCAAGGCAAGATGGGGCAAATTTTTCGCAAAAATCGCACGGTTGCCGATTTTGAGCAGCTATTGCGCGAAACCGATGCGCCCTATCCAAAATTGATTACCGATGCGGGCTGCTCAGAAAGCTGTGAGTTTGTTTGAGCGATGGCTGAATAATGGTTGAATGTTTTTGATTTGAAAGGATGCACAATGAGCCGCAAATGGACACAAGAGAAATTACTGGGCATTCTCGCCTATCGCCCCTTTATCACCGTTTCCGATTTTGATGCTGCCGATGCTAGCAAACGCAAATGCGCCATTGCTGCCAAGCGCGCAGGATTGGTAACGCTGGAACAGCACACGGATTATTTTGTGGTACGACTGGCAAGGCAGCCTGAAAATGCTTATACGCGCAGACGGTATGGGCGAATGGCTGTGCTGTGAAGCATCTCTTTATCAAACTGTTGTTTGAACACTATGTCGCATTCATTTTTGGATTGCTGTTGTGGATTGACGCAGCCATTACCGTTGCTCTGCTATTTCTGTTATCCCTTTTTCCTGATTACCCACAATGGATTCAGGATGGAATAGGGCAGGTGCTGATTTGCCTGCTGCTTATCGTTTTGGTTGTGCCCCTGCTTTTTTGTGTGCTGCGTTTTATGGTGCAAAATGATTTCCGAGCGCATCCCAAAAGAATGCTTGCCTATGCCAACGGCAATTATGCCTATTCCCGTATCTTGCGAGATTGCATGAATGATTACGCCTCGCCCGATAGTGTGTTGTATGCGTTTGAATGGCGGGTGAGGCAGTGAATGCAGTAATTTGGCGATTTTGTCGGTGGCAACAGCCTTTGAATAAAGCAGCCTGAAAGAAATTTATGTTAAATAAGTACATATTTGAAAGAGCACTTGAACTTTTTTGGATTGTTGTCATTTTTGCGTCTATTGTACTTGGTGCTATTTTGGCTCTGATTTTTCTACCTTTTATGGGCAACGAAACATCAATAATGTTGGGCATTGCTGTGTTTAGTGTTATTTTGTTTTTGCCTGTTTTTGTCGTCGTTGCTCATGTGTTAGGAACAATGCGCCAAAATGCCAAACGCATGATTGCTTACGCAAATGGCAATTACACCTATTCAGCCATTATGCGAGAGAGTATTAAGCAGGCGGGTACTCCTGAAAACGCCTTATACCGTTTTAGGGAGATGGTTAGTAAACAGCTTAATCAAGCCGCTATTGACAAAAAAATAGTAGAAATAAACCAAACCATCCAAAAATTTAAAGAAGCGAAGCGTGATTTACATTAGCTTCGCTTTTCCTCTTTTTCTTAACGGGTATCAAAGCCACCAGAAAACGGCAGTGGAAAGCCAAAACATTGTGGCGGTCGTGGAAAACCGAAAAAACATTGTGCGGCGGCGATACCCACTTTCAGGCAGCCTGAAAATCAATACATCGATTTCAGGCTGCCTTTCCTTTTTCTCAACTAGGAGATTATTATGAAATCCAAACTCGCCATTCTATTAACCGCTGCGCTGCTCGCACCCGGCATAGCATCCGCTGCGCCCGCCAACCC
>CAUQDE010000279.1:0-2836 GCA_963516425.1 uncultured Kingella sp. | reverse complement strand
CCACCGCTGCGGGCTTTTCAGGCTGCCTTTGATGTGTTCCCCAAGGCAGCCTGAAAGGGCAAAACGGTTTTCAGGCTGCCTCAGTGATACCGCAGATTATTCGGGGACGGTTTCGGTGTAAGGAACGCGCTCGTCAATCAGAGCCAGCGTTTCTTCGCCGCTATGCGATTTCACATACTGCTCCACTTCGGCTTTGGCTTTGGGCGAATTGGGCAAATATGCGGTTTCAATTTCCGATAGCTTGCGGTCAAAATTGCGGCGAGCAAGCTCGTTGGCATCGTTGCCGCTTTGTTTTGCTTGCGCGGCTTTGGCTAACACATAAGCCGCAAAGGGGCTTTTGGGCACGCCATGTCCTTGCATATACATCAGCGCGAGCGAATACATGGCAGGCGCGTTGTTGCCCTTGGCAGCTTGGCGGTACCAATAAGCGGCGGTGTCGTAGTTTTGGTCGGTGCCCTGCCCTAAATCATACAGGCGGCCGAGTTTGTAGCGCACGGCGTTGTTGCCCGCTTTGGCGGCGATTTGGTAATACGGCAAGGCTTGGGCGAAGGCCTGCATGCTTTCGTCGTAGCAGAAGCCCGCGTTGGCGGCGTTGGCGGCATCTTTATGCAAGCCGTACACTTTTTCTAGGTTACGACAAGCGTGATTAACATCTTTGGGCACGCCGTCTCTGCCGTCTAAATACGCCATCGCGGTTTCGCTTAGGGCTTGGGTGTTGTTTTGGTCGGCGGATTTGTTGAGCCAAAAGATGCCGTTTTGCCAATCGCCCGAATCGGCATAAAACTTGCCCACGGTGTATTGCGCATCGGCATCGCCTGATAACGCGCTTTGGAACGCGCCAAAGTCGTTTAACAAGATATTGTGGTCGGCGTGTTGCGCGTTGAGCCACGAATTGCCCATAAACGCGCCCGCGCCCAAAATGCCCACAAGGGCAAGAACGGCAATGGTTTTGCCTGAATCGTTTGCTGCCATAATGTATTCCTTCTGTTTCTAATGAATTGAACGCGCAGCATTTTAACATATCTTTTCAGATGGCAACATTTTCAGGCTGCCGCCGCAGGTTTGTTGTGCGTTTCGCGACACAACGGCAGCCTGAAAACAGGATTGTGTTATAATTCTTTCTTTTCAAAGGACAAAACGATGGCAACCAACCGCAAACCCCGCACCAATGGGCAGCAAGAATCGCTGATTAGCAATCTGAACCACAAGCGCGAGGAGCTGAAACACACCAGCGTCTTGCGCGGCAATCTGCTGAAAATTTCCATTATCTTTTTGCTGTGCGCCAGCTTGTTTAACGTGATTATGATGTTGAAACGGTAAACGGCAATCGGCAGCCTGAAACGGTGTTTAGCCGTTCTGCACACCGCCCGCCATGTGGCAAACAAAAAACAGCACGTTTTGCGCGTGCTGTTTTTGCGTTTTCAGGCTGCCTATTTTTTCTTGGCGTGTTTCAGCGAATCAATCGCCACCGCCATCACGATAATCGCGCCTTTTATGATGTATTGCCAATAGGGGCTCACGCCGATGTAGCTCAAACCGTAGTTAATCAGCGTGAAAATCACCACGCCCATCACCACGCCAATCACCGTGCCCACGCCGCCGCTAAACGACACGCCGCCGATGACGCACGCGGCAATCGCGTCCATTTCATACATAAAGCCGAGGTTGTTGGTTGCCGAGCCGATGCGCCCCGCTTCCAGCAAGCCGCCGAATGCGTAGAACACGCCCGACAGCGTGTACACGCCGAGCAAATTGAGCGTTACGTTCACGCCCGAAACGCGCGCCGCTTCGGGGTTGCCGCCAATGGCAAACAGGTTTTTACCAAAGCGCGTTTTGTTCCAAATAATCCACATCAAGCCAATCGCCACCAGCGCATACACGGTGATATACGACAAGCGAAAGCCACCGAGGCGGAAAAAGCCTTGCGTGAACTGCGAATAGCTTTCGGTGAAGCCCGCGATGGGCGCAGAGCCAACGTGGTCGTAATACAGCGAATTGATGCCGTAGATAATCAGCATGGTGCCGAGCGTGGCGATAAACGGCGTTACGTTCAACACGGTTACGATGATGCCGTTCACCAAGCCAATCACCGCGCCAATGGCGCACGCCAGCAGAATAACCAACGGAATCGGCACTTCTCCCAAATTTGGGAACACTTTGTTCACATTATCCGTTGCTTGCAGCAGCGTAGCAGAAACCACCGCCGCCAGCCCCACTTGCCGCCCCACGGACAAATCCGTGCCCTGCGTAACAATCAGCCCTGCCACGCCCAGCGCAATAATCACACGCACGGAAGACTGGGTGAGAATGTTGCTGAAATTGGTGAGACTCAAAAAGCTGGTGTCTTTGGAAACAATCACAGCCAGCAAAATCAGCAGCACAAAATACAGCGCGTAGTTTTTAAAAAGTTCAAATGCTTTGTTAGAAGCGGTGCTCATAATCAGTTCCTTGGATGGAGTGGATTTTCAGGCTGCCTGCTAACCATGCAGCAGCCTGAAAACGTGTTTATCAAGTTATAAATATTTCGCCGACAATTGCAAAATCTCTTCTTGGCTGGTCTTGGCGGTTTCCACAATGCCCGCCACGCGTCCTGCGCTCATCACCAAAATACGGTCGGTTGTGCCGAGCAATTCGGGCATTTCGGATGAAATCATAATCACCGCTTTGCCACGCGCCGCCAAATCGTTAATCAGCTGATAAATTTCAAATTTTGCGCCAATGTCAATGCCGCGTGTGGGCTCGTCTAGCATCAAGATTTCGGGGCTAGTGAGCAGCCAGCGCCCCAAAATCACTTTTTGCTGATTGCCGCCCGATAGCGAGCCGATGCGCGTTTTGT
>CAUQDE010000278.1:0-2875 GCA_963516425.1 uncultured Kingella sp. | reverse complement strand
GGTGAGTGGTACGGTGGGATGGCGTGCGCCAAAGGCAGCCTGAAAATGGGATTGCGTGGCAATGGCGGATGGTTTTGGCTTCGTTGAACCTTATTTCAGGCTGCCTTTGTTTAGATGATTTCTCAATGGTTAAAACTATGTTTGCTAAACTGCGCTATTTTAAATTTTTGATAACACATACAATGCGTCATCTCAATTCACACAGGAAAGAAAACTATGTTTACTCGTTTACAAAATTGGCAAGATGCGGCGTTGTGCTTGGTGCGCGCGGTTACGGGCTATATGTTTTTGCAACACGGTTTGGCGAAATTTTTTGAATTTCCCGTTTCCATGACGGACGGGCACGGCGCGGTGCCGCTGTTTTCGCTGTTTGGCGCGGGCGGCGTGTTGGAGCTGGCGGGCGGCGCGTTGCTGATTTTGGGCTTGTTTACCCGCCCCGTGGCGTTTTTGCTGTCGGGTCAAATGGCGGTAGCGTATTTCTTTATCCACGGCGGCAATGTGCTGCTGCCGATGACCAACGGCGGCGAATTGGCGGCGTTGTATTCGCTGATGTTCTTGCTGCTGGTGTTTACGGGCAGTGGCAAATATGCGCTGGATGCAGTGTTATGCAAAAAACAGGGCTAGGCGGGTAAACCTATTTTAGCTTCGCAACTCCGCTGCGCTACGCAGGCTGCCTTAACGCATAAACCCATTTTCAGGCTGGCCTTATTGCGCAGTATGTTTACTCAAACACGTTTTGTGAATGGCAAAACGTGTTTTTGTTTGGGCTTTATTCAAGCGGGCAAACCGTTTCAGGCTGCCTTAACTCAATCATCCATATAATCATCAGGCTCTGCGCCAAAGCAGTTATCGCCTGCCGTGCCTTTCAAGCAAAGCAGCGCAAACAACACCGCTTCGCCCGCATACGGCACAAACGCCACCAGCCCGAGTAATCGGCATCGTGCAAACGGCGCAAGTGGGCACAATGGTTGCCAGCGCGTAGAGCATCATCACATAAAACGACAGCCCAGCCGCGCTCAAATCGCGCAGGCGAATGTTGTCGCCCAACTCGCGGGAGAACGCTGCCACCAGCCACATTGCCAGCGCAAAGGCAATGCCTATTTGCACCAGCGAAAACCGCCAGTATTCCTTGCGCCCTGCGTGTCCGCTGAAATGGGCGTATTGTTTAGTACGGCGAAATATTCGTCCATTTCTCTCTCCTTGTGTTTCAGGCTGCCTACTAGGGGCTGTTTACAATGGGTGTTGCGGCGGCTTTTGCGCCATAAAACGGCATCTGCCGCGTTGAAAATACTCGCCTATGGATGGATAGGCTCGCATTTTCGCCTTGCATCTGCCATTTTCTGACGCAAAATCCGCTTCGCAAACCCATCGTAAACAGCCCCTAGTAGGCAGCCTGAAAACCCTTTACCCAATAATCCGATGCGCCATCAGCTCTTTTTTCAAATAGGCATAGCACACGGGCGCAAGCACAATCCCGCCGATGCCAAACAAATGCTCAAAAATAATCATCACCAGCAGCAATTCAAACGCTTTGGCGTTCACTTGCTCGCCGATGATTTTCGCGTTCAAAAAATACTCGGCTTTGTGAATCACCACCAAAAATATCAGCGACACAATCCCCGCCGTGAGCGAATTGCCCAAGCTGATAATCACCACCGCCGTGTTGGAAATCAGATTGCCAATCACGGGGATTAAGCCTGCAAAAAACACCAGGCAGGTGAGCGTGGTTTTGAACGGCAGCGAAATGCCCGCCGCAGGCAGCGCCACAAACAAATACAGCACGGTGAGCAAAGTGTTCACGGTGGAAATTTTCACCTGCGCCACAAACACATCTTTAAACGATGTTTTAAAGCCTACCAGCCGCTCCACCAGCGATACCGACAAAAAGCCCGTGTATTGCGCCTGTTTGCTGTGCACCACATGGGTTTTAAGCATAATGCCGATGATGATACCGATTAAGATATACACAAACGAGGTAACGCCTTTTTTGCCAGCCTGCATAATGTTTGCGCTGTGGGCGGCGAAAAACGCGGAAATCTCCTCGCCGATATTGATGCCTTCGGGCAGGTATTTGTCCGCGCCGTAGGAGGCGAGAATCTGCGGCAAGCGGTGATACATGGCTTCAAATTCGGCTATATTGATTTTGGTGTAGCCCGCATACACCGCAATGCCCAGCATGGCGCACACCGCCAACGCAACCGACAGCGTCGAAATCAGATGCACATGCTTGTGTTGCAGCCGCCCGCCCAACGCCTTGTCCAGCATCGCGTTCGCGCCTTCAATCAGGCAATACGTCATCAAAATGCTCACAAACAGCACCACAAAATGAAAATGCAGCACGCCAAACAACACCAACACGGCAATCGCCAGCGAAATCAAAAAAGGCTTGCCTGTGTCGTTGCCTGCGGGGGCGGGGCTTGGGGGGATAGGTGGATTGGCGGGTTGGGGCGCGGCGGCATTGGGGGGATTGTGGCTCATCTTGTTGCTCCGAAAAGAAAGGCACAATCTTAACAGAAAGGGATGGGGCGGGGCATCAACGGCAAAGGCAGCCTGAAAACGCTATTTCACGTTTTTAGGCTGCCTTAAATCTATTTTCAGGCTGCCTCAACCCTTGCAATCCACCCAATCTGCCCCATTTGATAAAACCTATTCTCAACCACATCACGAAAGCCCATCATGCAAAACAACATATTGCTCAATCTGCAACACGAACCTGACTTCGCCGCCATCCGCGTGGAAGACATCAAGCCCGCCATGCAAACCGCGATGGCAGAAGCCCGCGCCCAAATCGCCGCGATTAAGCGGCAGCCTGAAAACGCCGCCAACTGGCTCAACACCGTTGAACCGCTCACCGATTTAACCGAGCGCGTGGGGC
>CAUQDE010000277.1:0-2884 GCA_963516425.1 uncultured Kingella sp. | reverse complement strand
AGACAAGGCGGCGAGCCGCAGATAGTACAAGTAGTACAGCAAGGCGAGCCAACGCTGTATAAGGCTGTGTGGGACGACTATATTTATCGGTGGTGTCCTGAAAAGTATGCTGTACCACTGTTCCCTCTCCCGCCAGCGGGGGAAGGAACAGATTGCGGAATTTTTAATCAACGCTACTTGTCTGTAACAATAATCAAGTCAGCATGCTTTTGGGGACAGCACCGCCGATTGAATGCGGGACGTTTCTTTATTTGTTTCCTACATGATTTTCAGGCTGCCTCTGGGTATTGAGGCAGCCTGAAAACGTTTATTGCGTGGCTTGGTTGATTTTGTCGGCTTCTTGGTTAAGCTGCTTTTGCAGGTCTTGGGCGGCTTGTTTGCTTTTGTTGTTCATGTCTAACACTTGGCTGGCGGCTTGGCTGCTGGCTTGGTCGGCGGTTTTGGATGCGCTGTCGCAGGCGGTTAGAGTGGCGAGTATCAGGGCGAGGGGGAGGATTTTGTGGTGCATGGGGGTTTCCTTGTGTGGTTGGGTGAAAGGGTAATAGAGGCAGCCTGAAAATGGGCGTAGGCTGTTTCAGGCTGCTTAAATATCCAGCTCGGCTTTGTCGCCTTCGCGTTCCATCCATGCGCGGCGGCTGGCGGCTTCGCTTTTGCCCATCAGTTTGATAAAGATGTTTTCGGTGTCGTGGCGTTCTAAATCGGGGATGGTTACTTGCAGCAGGCGGCGGGTGTCGGGGTGGAGGGTGGTGTCTTTGAGTTGGTCGGGGTTCATTTCGCCCAAGCCTTTGAAGCGGCTGATGGCGTAGGCGCTGGGCTTGATGTTTTCTTTGTGCAGCCGCTCCAAAATGCTGTCTAGCTCGGCTTGGTCTAGGGCGTAGAGTTTACGGGCGGGTTTGTTTTTGCCTTGGGCGTTGATGTCCACGCGAAACAGCGGCGGCTGGGCAACGTAGATGTGTCCGTGTTCTATGAGCTTGGGGAAGTGTTTGTAGAACAGGGTGAGCAGCAGCACTTGGATGTGCGAGCCGTCCACGTCGGCATCGGATAGGATGGCGATTTTGCCGTAGCGCAAGGTGCTTAAATCGGGCTGGTCGTTTGCGCCGTGGGGGTCTATGCCGATGGCGACGGAGATGTCGTGGATTTCGGCGTTGCCAAACAGTTGGTCGCGGTGGATTTCAAAGCTGTTGAGCACTTTGCCGCGCAGGGGCAGGATGGCTTGGGTGTTTTTATCGCGCGCGAGCTTGGCTGAACCGCCTGCGCTGTCGCCTTCCACCAGAAAAAGCTCGTTTTCGCGGATGTCTTCGCTTTCGCAGTCGGTGAGTTTGCCCGGTAACACGGCGACGCCGCTGCCTTTTTTCTTTTCTATTTTTTTGGTGCTGCGCAGGCGGGCTTGGGCTTGTTTGATGGCAAGCTCGGCAATTTTTTTGCCGTGTTCAATGTTTTGGTTGAGCCAGAGTTCCAGCGGGTCGCTGCATACGCTGGATACCAGTTTGAGCGCGTCGCGGTTGGTGAGCTTGTCTTTGGTTTGCCCTTGGAACTGCGGGTCTAGGATGCGGGCGGACAGCACGAAGGCGGCGCGGCTGAATACGTCGTCGCTGTTGAGTTTGACCCCGCGCGGCAGCAGATTATGATGGTTGATGAAGTTGTTTACCGCGTTGAACATCGCTTGTTTGAGCCCTGCTTCGTGCGTGCCGCCCAGCGGGGTGGGGATAAGGTTCACATAGCTTTCGTTGGCGCAAGTGCCTTCTTCTAGCCATGTGAGCGCAAACGCGGCGCCTTCGCCTACGTGGAAGTCGTCGTTGCTGTGGGCAAGGTAGTTTTCGCTGGCGAAAATGGGCACAGCTTCTTGGGCGTTGGCGAGCAGGTCTTCCAAATAGCTGGGCAAGCCTTGCGGATAGTGCCATGTTTGGACGATGGGATTTTCAGGCTGCCCTTTGTTGGGGCGGGTGAGGCTGACTTCTACGCCTTGGAGCAGCACGGCTTTGGCGCGCAGTAGGCGTTCTAGCTCGGCAAGGTTGTAGCTGGGCTGTTCAAAATAGCAGGCATCGGGGTACACGCGCACTTCGGTGCCGGTGTCTTTTTGCGCGCAGGTGCCGATTTGATGCAGGGGTTCAACCACGTCGCCGCCTGCAAAGGCGATGTGTTGGATTTTGCCTTCGCGCTTGACGGTTACGTCTAGGCGTTTGGAGAGGGCGTTGGTTACGGATACGCCTACGCCGTGTAAGCCGCCTGAAAAGGCGTAGGCGCCGCTGCCTTCGGTTTTGTTGAATTTGCCGCCTGCGTGCAGCTGGGTGAACACGAGTTCTACCACGGGCAGATGCTCGGTGGGGTGATTGCCTGTGGGAATGCCGCGCCCGTTGTCGCGCACGGTGATGGATTGGTCGGCGTGGATTTCTACGCTGATGCGGGTGGCGTAACCGCCTAGGGCTTCGTCGGCGGCGTTGTCGATGACTTCTTGGATGATGTGGGTGGGGCTGTCGGTGCGGGTGTACATCCCCGGGCGTTCTTTGACGGGTTCTAGCCCTTTGAGGACTTTGATGCTGGATTCGGTGTAGTGGGGGTGTTGGGACATGGTGGGGGAATGGGGGTGAACAAAGGGGGGCATTTTACTAAAAAATGGGGCGGGCTGCTTTGGGGCAGCCTGAAAGTCAATCTATCCAGTAAAACGAAATGATTTGGCGGAATAGCAGATGGGTTTGGTTTTTAGGCTGCCTTTGAGGGCATTAAGGCAGCCTGAAAATGGTTTGTGCTTTGTGGTTAGCATTCGTTTAGCTTTAACCATGCGTCTCGTGCCGACGGGGCACTTCCTTTTCTTTGCTTCGCCAAAGAATGAGAACCTGCATTCGCTATCTGCACGGCTGCTTTTGCATTCATTGAACATGCCTAC
>CAUQDE010000276.1:0-2890 GCA_963516425.1 uncultured Kingella sp. | reverse complement strand
GACTTATTCATGTTGTGATTCATGTTTTTGTCCATCATCGGCTGCTTCATGTTCATGTTGTCATGCATCATGGGCTTCTCCATACCCATGTTGTCATGCATGCCGTCGTGCTTCATGTTCATGTCGTGTGCGTGCACACCCACAGCCAAAAAACCCAAAACTGCACATACCATTATTTTTTTCATGATTTTTCCTTTATAGACTTCGTAGATAGTAAACGAATGTGCCAAAGCATCATTCACCCCATTAGACGCGCGGCACGCAAAATCCTGACACAAAAATCACAAAATATTTTTAATTTATTGATTTTTATTGAAAAATAATTACACGCGCAAAAAACGGTATAATCCGCGCTTCAATAAAAACAGGAAAAACCATGCTCAATTTCACCCTACACAAAAAAGACGGCTACGCCCGCCGCGCCACGGTAGAACTCAACCACGGCAAAATAGAAACCCCCGTGTTTATGCCCGTTGGCACATACGGCTCGGTTAAAGCCATGACACCGCAAAATCTGCACGACATCAACGCGCAAATCATCTTGGGCAACACTTACCACCTATGGCTGCGCCCCGGATTAGAAGTGATAGAACAATTTGGCGGGCTGCACGACTTTATCGGCTGGAACAAGCCCATTTTAACCGACTCGGGCGGCTTCCAAGTGTTCTCGCTCGCCGATATGCGCAAGCTCACCGAAGAAGGCTGCACCTTCAAAAGCCCGATTAACGGCAACAAACTCTTCCTATCGCCCGAAATCTCCATGCAAATCCAAACCGTGCTCAATTCCGACATCGTCATGCAATTAGACGAATGCACCGAAGGCAACGCCAGCCACGCAGTCGCGCAAAAATCGCTGCAAATGAGCCTGCACTGGGCAGAGCGCAGCAAACGCGCGTTTGAAGATTTACGCAACCCCAACGCGCTGTTTGGCATCATTCAAGGTGCGATGTATGAAGATTTGCGCGAAGAATCGCTGCGCGGTTTGGAAGATATTGGCTTCAAAGGCATTGCCATCGGCGGTTTGAGCGTGGGCGAGCCTAAGCCCGAAATGTATCGTATGCTGCGCGCGCTCGCGCCGATGCTGCCTGAAAACAAGCCGCATTATTTGATGGGCGTGGGCACGCCCGAAGATTTGGTGTATGGCGTGGCGCATGGCGTGGATATGTTTGACTGCGTGATGCCCACGCGCAACGCCCGCAACGGCTGGCTGTTCACCCGTTTTGGCGACATCAAAATCAAAAACGCCAAGCATCGCCACGACAAACGCCCGCTGGACGAAAGCTGCACTTGCTACGCCTGCACGCATTTTAGCCGCGCCTATTTGTATCACTTGCACAAAGTGGGCGAGATTTTGGGCGCGCAACTCAACACCATTCACAATCTGCATTTTTATCAAACCATTATGCAAGAAATGCGCGATGCGATTGAAGCGGGACAGTTTGCCGATTGGCAAGCGCGTTTCCACGAAAACCGCGCACGCGGCACGGATTGATTTTCAGGCAGCCTGAAACCAAGTTAAAACCCATTCCACAAACCACGTTATCCATAATAAAAAAGCATTTTCAGGCTGCCTTTGCCCTTCCCCAACCACACTACAAAACAGGAGAGCATCATGTCTAACAGCGACAAAAAAAGCCAAACAGGCCATCACTTTCTCGCCCAGCTCGGCAAAACCCGCCTGCGCCCTGGCGGTCGCCGCGCAACGGATTGGCTGATTGAGCAAGCGCAGTTCACGCCGCAAACGCAGGTGCTAGAAGTGGCGTGCAATATGGCGACCACCGCCATCGGCTTGGCGCAACGCTTCGGCTGCCACATCAACGGCGTGGATTTGGATCACCACGCGCTGGAAAAAGCCGAACGCAACATCGCTGCGGCGGGTTTGTCATCGCTGATTCAAGTGCAGCACGCCAACGCCACCGCGCTGCCGTTTGCCGACAACAGCTTTGATGTGGTCATCAACGAAGCGATGCTCACCATGCTGCCCGTTGCCAACAAGCAGACGGCGGTTGCCGAATATTTCCGCGTATTGAAACCGGGCGGCATGCTGCTCACGCATGATGTGGTGGTGAGCGACACCGATAGCGAAGCGGCGGTGGAACGCCTGCGCGACACGATTAAAGTGAAAGTTACCCCGCTCACCGAAAGCGGCTGGCAAGATTTGTTCCGACAAGGCGGTTTTGCCGATTTGAAAACGCTGCGCGGCGGCATGACGCTGCTCTCGCCCGCAGGTTTGATTCACGATGAGGGCTGGCTGCGCACGTTCAAAATCATCCGCAACGCCTTGAAAGCGGAAAACCGCGCAACGTTCAAACGCATGTTCCGCACGTTTAACGACCCCGCGCAGAGCATGGGGTTTATTGCCGCGTGTAGTAGAAAACCCAGTTAAACAATAAGATAGAGGCAGCCTGAAAACCACTTTCAGGCTGCCCAAACATACAAAATCCATCATGCCAACGATTGATGCCACCATTCACCATCTAGCCAAGCAACTGCTTACCCAGCGCGAAAGCCGAGAAACCATCGCCACCCGAGCCGCGCAGCTTATCAAACAAATTGAGCGCGATGATACCGCCGTTAGCCCGCCCATGTTTTCCTTTTTGCAGTATTTGGCAGGATTTGATACGCCCGATTTTGACCGAGACTATTTGTTTTCATTAGACGATTTGCAACGAGAATACAGCAAAATCCAACATCCCTAATCAAAGGCAGCCTGAAAGCGAGCTTGCGAGCTTCTGCGAAGCTAAAACCCTAAAACCCATTTTCAGGCTGTCTCCCTCTACCCCTAACCAAAGGCAGCCTAAAAATGGAACACGCAAACACAGACAACACCCCCGCCATCGAATCCCTCCCCTTCCCGCCCTTTCTGCCGCCGCACGCCACGGTGATGCTG
>CAUQDE010000275.1:0-2894 GCA_963516425.1 uncultured Kingella sp. | reverse complement strand
GCCTGAAACTTGCCCGCACACCGCCCAAATCACTATAATCCACCCCCTAAAAATCCCCCTGTCCCACCCCATGCACCACACCCTATTCCTCCCCGACGAAGCCGCCACCCTAGCCTTTGGCGAGCGTACCGCCAACCTGTTTCGCGCCCCCGTTGTCATCCACCTGCAAGGCAACCTTGGCGCAGGCAAAACCACCTTCACTCGCGGCTTGCTGCGCGGCTTAGGGCACACAGGCGCAGTCAAAAGCCCCACCTACGCCATCGTAGAAAGCTACGCCCTGCCGCAAACCACCGTCCATCATTTTGACCTATACCGCTTCACCAGCCCCGAAGAATGGCTGGACGCAGGGCTAGACGACCTGATTCCCAACAGCATCGTGCTGATTGAATGGGCCGGGCAAGGCGGCGAATACGCCCCCGCCCCCGACTACATCATCCAACTGGAACCCCGCAACAACGGGCGGCAATGCACCCTGCAAGCCTGCACCCCCGCCGCCCAAAAGGAACTTGACCAATGGCAAAAATAAGCCGCCGCGCCCTGCTCGCCCTCCTCGCCAACACCTACATCGTCCGCAACGCATGGGCGGCCGCCGCCAACAGCTTCCTATCAGGCAAAATCACCCCGAGCGGCAAAAACACCCGCATCACCCTAGAAAGCGCGCAACGGCTCAAATACACCTATTTCCTGCTGGACAAGCCCAACCGCCTCGTTATCGATATGGCAGACATCGCCAACAACAACGCCCTAGCCGCCCTGCCCAAATCCATCAAAACCAACGACCCCTACATCAGCAGCGCACGCATCGGGCAAAAAAATGCCACCACCACGCGCATCGTCTTCGACCTCAAACAAACCACCGCTCCCAAATTCATCGCCCTCCCCCCCTCAGGCAGCCTGAAACACCGATTGCAAATCGATTTGGGCAACGAAGCCATCGCCGCCCCGCCCAGCCCCGGCAAAGCCCCACCGCCCAAAGCCTCCGCGCCACGCCCGCCCGCCAACGAAGCCCCTGCATCCGCCATCGGCGACGACCCGCTGATGGACTTGCTCAACAGCAGACAGCAGCAAGCCCAAAGCGCGCAACCACCCGCCACGCCGCCGCAAACCGTTCAACCGCCCGCCACCGAACCTCAGCCAAGCGGCAACCCCAAAACCAACCGCAAACCTGTTATCGTGCTGGATGCCGGACACGGCGGCAAAGACCCTGGCACAACAGGCACCACAGGCATCCACGAAAAATCCGTAGTACTCGCCACCGCGCTGGAAACCAAACGCCAGCTTCAAGCCAAAGGCTACACCGTGCACATGACCCGCAGCGGCGACAACTTTATCAAGCTCGCCGAACGCCGCGCCGTTGCCCAGCGCACCAAAGCCGATTTATTCATCTCCATCCACGCCAACGCATCCGCATCTCCCGCCAGCCAAGGCGTAGATGTGTATGTGTGGGGCAAGGCAAACAGCGAACAAGCCCGCCAAATCGCCCTCGCCGAAAACGCCGCCGACAAAATTGACGGCTTGCCCGATGTCGGCAACAAAAATGTCAACGCCATTATCAGCGACATGATGCAAGCCCAAACCAGCACCGACAGCGCAAAATTCGGCAAACTGCTGCTCGCCCAATTCGGCAAGTTCACCAAGCTGCGCAAAGGCAGCGTGGAAACCGCCGATTTTGTGGTGCTGCGCTCGATTAACGTGCCGTCCGTGTTGATTGAACTGGGTTTCCTATCCAACGCCGACGAAGAAAAACAACTCAGCAACAGCAACCAGCGCCGCCGCTTCGCCATCGCCATCGCCGATGCCGTGCAGCAATATTGGAAAACCGCCGCGCGGTGATGTAAGCAAAAAGATATACCGCCGCGCGGTGAGGTGAGACAGCCTGAAAATGCAGAAAACACGTTTTCAGGCTGCCTTAAAGCAGATTTTCATCAACCAACCGTCCCAAAAAGAGTCCTCAAAAATGCTACATTTAACAGATGCCGAAAAAGCAGAAATGCGCGAAGCCATCAAGCAAGTGGATGCCCTATTTGCGCTTGAAGGGTTTGAAAAAACAGAACAAAGCAGAAAGATAGATGAAGCGGTATTAGCAGGCAGAGTTTCTAATCACCAAGTAATAGATGAAATGATTGCCTATGTGAAGGAACACAAAACAACGGATGGCTTTATTGAAAGCCGAGAGTGGCAATAAAAGGCAGCCTGAAAACGCAAAAGCGCGTGGCATCGTTTGAACCGCCCGCCCCAATGCCTTATCGCCCTTTTCAGGCTGCCTCAATTTAATTTTCCCGCCATCATTCAACCCCCTCATTCCATACCCCCTTATCCCGCCCAAAGGACATCCCATGCCCAAACTCCCTCTAGCCTTAACCCTGTTCGCCCTTTCCCTCGCCGCCTGCGGCTTCAAAGGCGACCTTTATCTGCCCAAAGAAAACGACAAAAACAAATTCGGCGCCATCCAAACAGGCATAGACTTCCGCCGCGACGCATCCGAGCCCGCCGCGCCCGCTGCCGACCCTAACGACTTTATCCGCACCCCAACTCAACCAGAAAGCACGCAACATGAACAACACTAACTACCCCCGACTCGCCGCCCAATACGGCACCCCGCTTTACGTTTACCACCAAGCCGCGCTCACTGCCGCCTTTGCCGCCTACCAAACCGCGTTTTCAGGCTGCCAACCGCTGGTGTGCTACGCCGTCAAAGCCAACGGTAATTTAAGCGTCATTCGCCATTTCGCCCAGCTAGGCAGCGGCTTTGACACCGTATCCGCAGGCGAAATTGCCCGCGTGTTAGCTGCAGGCGGCGAAGCGGGCAAAATCATCTTTTCAGGCGTAGGCAAAACCGTAGCCGAGATGGAATACGCGCTGGGCGTAGGCATCAAATGCTTCAACGTGGAAAG
>CAUQDE010000274.1:0-2920 GCA_963516425.1 uncultured Kingella sp. | reverse complement strand
GCTTGCGGTGTTGCCACGCGGACGAAATGGAGGTGAACACGATGGTGGAAAACGAGGTGCCCAGCGCCATCGCCATCACTTGCGCGTCGGGCACGCCCGCTTGCGGCAACAAAATCAACAGTATGGGCACGATAATTGTGCCGCCGCCGATGCCGAATAATCCTGCGAAAAAGCCTGCGATGGCGCCGATAATCAGATAGGCGAGAAAAAGCATGGTTGTGTCCTATTTTTAAGTTGAGCTGAGTTTCAGGCTGCCTTTGGCGTTGCGATTGGCTGTGGCAGCCTGAAACGGGGTTTACACGAATACGATTAACGGCAACACCGCCGCCAGCACGGTTGCAGCCCATGCGGCATAGCGCAGCGTGGGCGTGTCGGGATGCGGAAAGCCGTGGATATTGGGCAAGGGGTTGGCAGGCAGCGCCAAGCCGTAAACAAATTGCACCCAGCCCAGCGCAATCAACAGCAGGGCGGCTCTGGATGACAGCAGCCCGATAAACGCCAAGCCGATGCTGATTTTGAATAACCATTCTCCCACCGCCCAACCGCGCTCGGCATCGTTGCAACGGCGTTCCAGCCAGATATTTTGATAACGCAGCAGCGTAAAAGTTGCCAACACAAACACGCCCATCGCGCCGCCAATGCGCGGTCCAAACGACAAATTGCAGCCTTGGGCGCAGGATTGGTGTAGCCAAAAAAGCAGCTTTGCCAACACGCCCATGCCTATCCATAAGGGCAGGCGGCAGCAAAGCGGATGCGGCTGGCGCGGTTTTTGTTGAGTGGGGCGGGTTGGGTGTCGTATTCGGTTACGCCATCGGGGATGTAGGACATTTTCAGGCTGCCTTGAATGATTGCTTTTTAGGCTGCCGTTTTAGTTTTGCAGCTTAGGCAGCCTGAAAACGGATTAAATGGCTTGGGTGCGCGCGATGAGCCAATCTCTTGCCGCGCCGTCCACAAACGGCAGCAGCGTTTCGCGCACGCTGGTGTGGTAGGCATTGAGCCAATCGCGCTCGTCTGGGCGCAGCAGGGCGGCATCCACCAGCCGCGTGTCTATCGGGCAGAGCGTTACTGTTTCAAAGCAAAGGTAGTCGCCAAACTGGGTTTCTTGCGGCTGGGCAACAGGCTGGGCAACGACTAGGCTTTCTATGCGGATGCCCCATTGGTTCGGGCGATACAGCGCAGGTTCGTTGGATGTGAGCATCCCTTGGCGCAGGGCGTATTCGGGCGTGTTGGGCGCGAAGTAGGAAATGCGTTGCGGTGGTTCGTGCACGTTTAAAAAATAGCCTACGCCGTGTCCTGTGCCGTGTCCGTAGTCGCGCTGGGCTTGCCATAGCGGGGCGCGGCAAATGGCGTCTATCATCGGCGCGGCGATGCCATCGGGGAACACGGCGCGGGCAAGGGCGATGTGCGCTTGCAGCACCAGCGTGAAGTCGCGAATTTGCGCGGCAGATGGCGTGCCGATGGGGATGGTGCGCGTGATGTCGGTGGTGCCGCAGTGGTATTGCGCGCCACTGTCTATCAGCAATAAGCCGTCGCCTGCGATTTTCAGGCTGCCTATGGCGGGGGCGGAATAATGCGGCATCGCGCCGTTGGCGTTGTAGCCCGCAATCGTGCCAAAGCTCTCGGAGACGAAATGGTCGCGCTGGCTGCGGTGGTGCAGCAGCATTTCGCCGATTTGGTATTCGGTGATGGGTTCGCCCTGCGCAAGGCGGTGTTCCAGCTCGGTAAAGAAGCCGCACAGCGCGATGCCGTCTTGCAACATGGCTTGGCGGATGTTTGCCACTTCGGCGGTGGATTTTTCGGCTTTGAATTGGGTGGATGGATTGGGCTGCTCGCGTTTAACCATGCTTTCAGGCAGCCTGAAAACGGTGGACACGGCAACTTTGGCGGGGTCGTACATCAGGCAGCCTGAAAGCTGCGCCAGCGCGTCTGCCGCGTGTTCATACGGTTGGATTTGGATGGCGGCGGCGGTTAAGGCAGCCTGAATGTCGGGCGTGATTTTGCTGGGGGCAACAAACAGCGTTGCCGTGCCGTTTGCGCCGATAAGCAGGTGCGACAGGAATACGGGGTTGTAGGCGATGTCGCTGCCGCGCAGGTTGGTGAGCCATGCGATGTCGTCCAGCGCGGAGATGAAGTGCCAATCTGCGCCCGCTTCGCGCATGGCTTGACGCACACGGTGCAGTTTTTCGGCGGCGGTGTGCGGCACAAATTGGGCTTGCTGCGCGAACACGGGCGCGGTGGGCAGGGCAGGGCGTGCGTTGCCCCATGCGGCGGCGGTGTAGTCCGAATCGTATTTGAGCGCGATGTTTTTCGGCGCAAAGGCAGCCTGAATGCGGCGCAATTCGCTTATTGACAGCATATCGGGCGCGATGCCCACGGCGGCGTATTCAGGCAGCGTTTGCGCGAGATGGGCGATGTGGTTGCGCCCGTTTTCTTGCTTTTGCAACACGATGCCGCTGCCTGCTAATTCGGCTTCGGCTTGCGTCCAATAGCGCGAGTCTGTCCACAGTTGCGCGCTATCTGGCTGCACCACCAGCACGCCTGCCGAACCTGTGAAGCCTGAAAAATATTGGCGCGATTGCCAATGCTCGGGGATGTATTCGGAGAGATGCGGATCGGCGGTGGGGATGATGAGCGCGTTGAGCGCGTGTTGGGATAGGATTTGGCGCAGGGGGGTGAGCCTGGGGGTGTCCTTTGGGGTTGATTGTGTTGCAGCGGGTAAGCGGATTTTCAGGCTGCCTTGATGGGATAGGCAGCCTGAAATGATTGGCTTGGTTGAAACGCATTACACCCGCTTTCAGGCTGCCTTATCTTATCACGTCGCTGACTTGTATCGGCAGCGTCCAAGCCCCGCCTGTAAAGCCGCGGCACGACCCCGTTGTATCCTTGCTGCTTTTCACAAAGGTTTTGCCATTCCACACGG
>CAUQDE010000273.1:0-2926 GCA_963516425.1 uncultured Kingella sp. | reverse complement strand
GCATCACGGCGACGGTGCAGGCGGATGTGTGGATGCGCCCTTGGCTTTCGGTCGCAGGCACGCGCTGCACGCGGTGGCCGCCCGATTCAAATTTCAGTTTGCTGTATGCGCCCAGCCCAATCAGCCGCACGATCACTTCCTTGTAGCCGCCCAAGTCGCTTTCGTTGGCGGAGACGATTTCGGTTTGCCAGCGGTTGCGCTCAGCGTAGCGGCTGTACATACGCAGCAAATCGCCTGCGAACAGCGCGGCTTCGTCGCCGCCCGTTCCTGCACGAATTTCTATAAAGATGTTTTTGTCGTCATCGGCATCTTTGGGCAGCAGGAGTTTTTGCAATTCAAAATCCAGCCGTTCAATGGCTTCTTTGGCAGCCTGAATTTCTTCGGCGGCAAAGTCTTTCATTTCGGGATCGGACAGCATTTCTTGTGCGTCTGTCAAGTCGTTTTGTGCTTGGGTGTAGGCGTGGTAGGTTTCCACGATGGGCGTGAGCTCAGCGTGTTCTTGATTAAGACGGCGATAGCTGTCCATGTTTGCGGTGGCTTCGGGCGAGCCGAGCAGCGCGGTTACTTCTTCGAGGCGGTGGGACAGGTTTTGCAGTTTGGCTTGGATGGAGGGTTTCATAATGGCGGGGATAGGGTGAGAAAGGGTTTCCAGGCTGCCTGAAAGGGGTTGAAAAAAGGGCGAATTATACGGGAAACAGGGGGGTTGCTGTTGCGGCAGCCTGAAAAATCGTTGGGGCGGTTTGGGCTTTACTGTTCGCTTTGCTCGGCAGCTGGCTCTTGCTGGCTGATACGGAGCAGTAAATGTTTTACAGATAAGGCGGGCAAAGACTTTGAGGCAGCCTGAAAACGCATAGTCAAAGCATTTCCCGTTTTCAGGCTGCCTATCAGTGAACAAAATCGGCATAGCCTACACCCGCCATTGCCCAAAGGCAGCCTGAAAACATCCCTCACCGCTACCATCCTTTTTCAGGCTGCCTCCGCCCCAGCTATCAAGGCAGCCTGAAAATCACTATAATCCCTCGTTTTCAAATGCTTAACACACGCCATCCCATGAGAACCCCCGCCGCCCTGCTGCTCACCCTCGCCCTGCTCGCCCCGCACACCGCCCCCGCCGCCAACGAAACACCCGCCAATGCCAACGCCCAGCTAGACACCGTGCGCGATGCCATCGCCGCCACGCAAAAAGACCTTGCCGCCAAGCAAGCTGCGCAACGCCGCGCCGCGCAAATTCTGCGCGACACCCAAATCGCCATCGCCAAAGCCCGCCGCGAACTCAACGAGCTTGCCCAGCGCGAGCAAGCCGAATGGCAAAAACTCACCGCCCTGCAAGCCACCCTATCCCAGCTGCAAACCAACATCAGCAACACCAAAGCCCAAGTTGCCCAACTGCTGGCCAACAACTACAAAAACCCCCAGCCCGCCGCCGTAGCCCTGCTGCTCAAAAGCAGCGATGCCAACCAAAAAAGCCGCTTTCTCACCTACACCCGCCACATCAACCAAGCCAACAAAGCCCTGATAGACAAACTGGTGCAACAGCAAACCGAGCTCAACAGCCAAGAGCAAGCCATCAACACCGAGCTCAAACGCATAGAACAACTCGCCGCCCAGCAACGGCAAAAACTGAAAAAACTCGGGCAAACCCACAGCCAAGCCCAAGCCGACAGCAGCCAACTAAGCCAAGACATCAGCGCGCGCCGCCAGAAACTTGCCCAACTGCACGCCAACGAACGCCAGCTTAACCAAGTCATCGCCAACATCGTTGCCAAGCAAAACGCTCAACGCAAAGCCGAAGCCGCCCAGCGCGCCCAAGAAGTCCGCAAACGCGCCCAAAACGCCAACCAGCGCGGCAGCAAACCCCAATCCACGCTCACCCGCGAAGACCTAAACCTGCGCCCTGAGCAGCCCCAACGCGCCGAACCGCAACGCGCCGAAGCCGCCCCACAAAAACCCCTGCGCGGCATCATGCCCGCCGCAGGCAACATCATCGGACGCTTTGGCACCGCCCGCCCCAGCGGCGGCACATGGCGCGGCATCTTTATCGCCACCGCCCCCACCGCCGTGCGCAGCATCGCCGCCGGCACGGTGGTGTACACCGCCAACCAAGCGGGCTACGGCAATATGATGATTATTGACCACGGCAACGGCTATATGTCGGTGTATGCAGGGCTGTCCGCCATCCACGCCGGCAACGGCAGCCGCGTGAACGCAGGGCAAAACATCGCCACCAGCGGCACGCTACCCGCAGGCGAACAAGGCTTGTATTTGGAGCTGCGCTACCGCAACAAAATTATGAATCCGTTGGTGTGGCTAAGATAAACAGACAACAATAGGCAGCCTGAAACGCGTTGCATGCTTTTCAGGCTGCCTATTGTTGTGTCTATCGTAGGGCGGGGTAACCCGCTTGCCCGCCGTGCGTTGATAACATGGTGGCGGGTAACAAACATCCGCCCTGCCTTCGTCATGGCTTTCAGACCGAACCCTTTGCCAAACCTGCAACCGATGGAGCGTCGGCGGCTTGCCGACATTTTGCCAACCCGCAAAACCCTACAGAACACGCCATCTGGCGACGAGCCGTCGCCGCTCCATTTTAGATTTCAGGCTGCCTATTGATACTCGCATAGTCAGCCTAAGGATTTTGCGAAACCTAAGTAGGTCGGCATGGATGCCCGACGTTTTTAGTTGTCGCGGATTATGATAAATAGGTCTGCGTTTGTCGGGTATGAATGATTTGTCGGGCATAAATGCCCGACCTACTGATTGTTTCTACAATCATCCGAATATCAAACAAAATTCGCATCTGCATGTGAATAATGGCATTTCTTATTTTTAGCTTCGCTACGCAGGCTGCCTCAAGGTTTTTGAAAAGGTTTCAGGCTGCCTATTGGTTTACCAATAGGCAGCCTGAAACACTATTTCGCCGCGTTTG
>CAUQDE010000272.1:0-2926 GCA_963516425.1 uncultured Kingella sp. | reverse complement strand
CTTAAAGTGCTGCGTAAATGGTGTGGTATTTAGGGCTTATCTAGTACAGCCCCTTAAAAATACTACCAGATGATAATCATTGCTGATTCTAACACCATTTAACATTTAAGCGGCAGCCTGAAAGTTAGTTTTAGCTTCGCACGCTGCTGACACATTCTGACACCCGCTTCGTGTATCATCACGCTTTTCCACCAACCAAGAAAGGCAACACCATGAAAAATCTCACCCTTTACACCGTCCCCAAATCGCGCGGCATCAGCGTGGTCTGGATGCTCAAAGAATGCGGCGCGGCGTTTGACACCGTGCTGCTTTCCTACGGCGACACCATCAAATCCGCCGACTACCTTGCCATCAACCCGATGGGCAAAGTGCCCGCGCTCAAAGCAGGCGACACCGTGATCACCGAAGCCGCCGCCATCGTTACCTTTCTTGCCGAGCAATTCCCCGAGCGCGGCCTGATTCCCGCCGCCGACTCCTTGGCGCGCGGCGAGTATTACCGCTGGCTCTGCTTTGCCATCCAGCTGGAATACGCCGCGTTTGACCGCCGGAACCAAGTGCAAAGCGACGAAGCGCGGCGCAACTCCATCGGCTACGGCGATTTTGACACCGCCTTCGGCGCATTGCGTGCGCATCTGGCGCAGCATGATTACATCGTTGGCGGGCAGTTTTCCGCGCTGGATGTTTACTACACCATGCTGCTGGTGCAGTTCACCCGCACGATGCCCGTAGAAGGCATTGCCTGCGATGTGTTTGATGCCTACATCGCACGGCACACCGCCCGCGCCGCGTTTGGCGAAACCATGGCTTGGACGGGGGAAGAGATGGCGAAAATGAGGATCGCGCAGTAAAGCAAAGGCAGCCTGAAAACGCGGAATACCGTTTTCAGGCTGCCTTTTTGCCCGCGCAATAATGGCAATGCGGCAAATAGGCGCTGGAAAATGTTTGGATAAAGCGCGCTTCGGTTGCCAATAACCTTGCGCCTGCACCCAGTCGTATATCGGCACGCCCAGCGGATAGGCGGTCAGCACGCCGCTGAGCTTGTGTGCGGCAATCCATTGCTCCGCCGCTTCTTGCGTGGCAAAGCAGCCTGAAACCGCGTTTGCGCCGTCGCCTTGAAACAGCCAAACCATTGTCGTTTCGTTTATTTTAATTCCTTCATTTGAATGCCCTAAAGGCAGCCTGAAAACAGGAAAACGCCGTTTTCAGGCCGCCATAATCCCTTCAACCCTTTCATCCGAGTACCACCATGCAACCCACCATTCTCCCCGCCCAAATCCCCGCCGCCATTGCCGCATCGCTGCGCCAACTCGGCGCAGTCATCGACCCATCCGCCACCGCGCCGTTGTACGCCCCGCTGCAAGCGCACGAGCCATACGCCGCCGCAGCCGTTACCCGCGACCAGTCTTTCGGCAGCCACCCGCTGCAACGCTTGGACGTTTTTACCCCTGCAACACCCGCCCCCGCGCCGCGCCCCATCTTGCTGTTTGTGCACGGCGGCGGCTTTATCCGTGGCGACAAGCGCAGCGCAGACAGCCCGTTTTACGACAACATCATGCTGTGGGCGGCAGGCAGCGGGCTGCTCGGCATCAACATCAATTATCGTCTCGCCCCCGAATATCCGTGGCCTGCCGCGCAACAAGACATCGCCGCCGCCCTGCTGTGGGTGCGGCATTACGCTGCCGAATATGGCGGTGACCCGCAGCGCATCATCCTATGCGGGCACTCCGCAGGCGCAGCGCACATCGCCCAATATCTCGCCCACCCCACGCTGCGGTTGGGCAACGACGGCGTGCGCGGCGCGATACTGGTTTCGGGCATCTACGACACCGTTGCATTTGGCGACAACCCCTCCCGCCGCGCCTACTTCGGCAGCGACAGCGCCCAAATCGCCGCCCGCTCCGCGCAAACAGGGCTGTTGCAATGCGGCGCACCGCTGCTGATTGTCTGCGCCGAATTGGATCCGCCCGAGTTCCGCCAACAAGCCGCCATGCTCGGCGTGCCGCACTATCTGCTGGCAGGGCACAGCCACATCTCGGAAATCTTTGCCGTCAATACGGGCGACACCGCTTTGGCAGACCTGATGCAAGCGTTTATCGCCGAACATGTTTGACAGCACAAGCCGTTTTCAGGCTGCCTGATCGGCGCGCCTGGGCGAAACAAATCACACGCACAAGCCCCAAAGGCAGCCTGAAAGGAACGCCCTATGCCATCCATCCATCTCTACCACCCGCTGAACACCCTCAAACCCTTCGGTCAAAACATCTGGATTACCGACGGCGGCGAAATCTGCATGGCGTTTCCGCTCGGCGTCAAAATCCCGTTCAGCACGCGCATGACCGTGGTGCGGCTTTCAGACGGCGGTTTGTGGTGCCATTCGCCCGTCGCCCCCGCGCCCGAACTCTTCGCGCAAATCGACGCGCTGGGCGACGTGCGCCATTTGGTGTCGCCCAACAAAATCCACTACGCCCACATCGCGGCGTGGAAAGCGCGCTACCCGCAGGCAACGGCGTGGGCAAGCACGGGCGTGCGCGAACGGGCGGCGGCGCAGGGCATCGCCGTGGCGTTTGATGCCGATTTGGGCGATACCGCGCCCGGCGCATGGGCAGACGATTTGGCGCAGATGCCGTTTTCAGGCAGCCGCGTGATGACCGAAACCGTGTTTTTCCACCGCCCCAGCCGCACGCTGATTCTCACCGACCTAATTGAAAACTTTGAAACCTCGCAGTTCCCCAGCCGCTTTTGGGCAGGCGTGATGAAGCTGGCAGGCATCGCCGACCCCGACGGCAAAACCCCCGCCGACTGGCGCGCCACGTTTAAAGACAAAGCCGCCGCCCGCGCCAGCCTCGCGCAGATGCTGGCGTGGCAGCCTGAAAAAATTATTCTGGCGCACGGGCGCTGTTACGAGCGCGACGCCGTCGCCGAATTG
>CAUQDE010000271.1:0-2943 GCA_963516425.1 uncultured Kingella sp. | reverse complement strand
TGGGCTAGGAGGGATTGGGGCAGGGTGGGGTGTCCTTTGGGGGTGGTGAGTGAGTGGGGATGAGGCAGCCTGAAATCTGAAATGGAGCGGCGACGGCGCGTTGCCAAATGGTGTGGTCAAAGGGGCTTTACTGGTTGGCAAGATGTCGGCGAGCCGCCGACATTCCATTTGGTTATGGGTTTCAGGCTGCCTTTGATGGATTTGCGCCGTAGATTTGGTTTTCGCTTTTGAGTATGGGGTCTTGGGTTTGCCAGTCGTTGTGTTGCCATTGGCGGTAGAAGCAGCTTTCGCGCCCTGTGTGGCAGGCGATGCCGCCGTTTTGTTGGATTTGCAGCAGGATGGCATCGCCGTCGCAGTCGGTGCGGATGGAAAGCACGCGCTGGGTGTGCCCTGATGTTTCGCCTTTTTGCCATTGTTGTTGACGGCTGCGGCTGTAATAGTGGGCATAGCCTGTTTGGATGGTTTGCTGCAGGGCTTCGGGGTTCATGTAGGCAACCATGAGCACGCGCCCTGTTTGGGCATCTTGGGCGATGGCGACGATTAGGTTGTTGTTGTCCCATTTGAGGGCTTGAATGGGGTTGGGCATGGCGTTTCCTTGTGCGGCGGCTTTGGTTTTCAGGCTGCCTTTGGGGGCGGTGCGGGGTTAAAGTTATGCGCTGATTTCGCACGCGCCGATTTGTTGGATGTTGCCGGCGGGGGCGGATGCGCTGGCGGCGGGGGTGGCGCGGGTGGTGCTGTAACACGAGAGGGCGGATAGGGAATTTTTGGGCGAGCCTTCTATGATTTTGTCGCTGTACACCATGTAGGCAAAGGCTTTGCGTTTGGGGTCGTAGTAGCGGACGATTTGCAGGCTTTTGAAGGCGAAGCTGGCGTTGCGTTTGAACACTTGGCGCGGTTTGCTGACGGCGTTTTCGCTGTATGCGATAACGGGGGCGGTTTGCACGCAGGAAACGCTGGCATCGGATGCGTCTTCTTCTAGGTTTACGGTTTCTTTGATGCCGCCTTTTTTGGCGTAGGATAAAAAGCAGGAAACGCCGCGCACGTCGGGGTCGTCAAAGGCTTCGATTTCTATGCGGTCGTTTTTGCCGAGGAGGTTGAACACGGTGGAGGCTTCGCCGATTTTGTCGGTGTTTTTGCCGCAGGCGGTGAGCAGGACGAGGGTGGTAAACAGGATGGTTTTGCGCATGGGGTTGTTCCTTGTGGTGGTTTCAGGCTGCCTTTGGGGGATGGGGTTGAGGCAGCCTGAAAAGTGGTTGATGGGGTTAAAACAGGTCGCTAATCAGCAACACGGGCATCATCACCATGCCGCTGGTGATGTCGGCGGCGAGGGCAAGCGGGGTGAACAGGACGTTGCGGGTGAGCTTGCGGCGACTGATGCTGACTTTTTGTTGTTCAAACACAAGCTCGGCGGGGATGGGCTGGGGCAACGTGTGGCTGGTGCTGTTGCTGGGCGGGGTGTGGTACACGGTGCCTGTGGTGGCGATGCATTTGCGGTAGTGGTTGGGGTTGGCTTGTGGTTGGAATTTGAGTGTGGTGAGTATGCTGCGTTCGTTGGTGGCATTCGCTGCGCTCGTTTTCAGGCTGCCTTGGATGGTGTAATCCAAACAAAAATTGCTGACAAAATGGCTTTGGTCGGTGATGCGGATGCGTAGGCTGGCTTGCAGGCTGCCGCTGTATGGCTGGGTGATGTGATACGGCTGCGAGAGCGGCGCGCGCAAAGTGGCGGCAAGGTCTTGCGAGATGCTGGGATGAAGCGCATACCAATATTGCTCGCCTTGCAAAATTAGGCTGCCTGAAAGCTGGGGGTTGGCGTGGCGCGGGATTTGGCTGATGGTGTGGATGGTGTCGCTTTGCGTACGCGCGATTTGGCGTTGGGTTTGGATGGCGCGGTCGGCATCGTATATGCCGCCGTTCCATAGGACGGATGTGCAGGCGGTTTGGGTGAGCGTGAACGCGATAAGGAGCGGGAAAGGGGTGCGGGGCATTTTCAGGCTGCTGTTGTGGGGTGGTTTGATGGGGTGGTTTGATGGGGTGTTTGTGTGGGATTGTTTGGGTGGGATTGTTTGGGTGGGATTGTTTGGGTGGGATTGTTTGGGTGGGGTACGGAGCGGGTTGGCGGCAAGACACAGTTTTGTGATAAGACAGCCTGAAAACGTTATCCGCAGGGTGGTAAATGGTTTTCAGGCTGCCTATTGGGCTGGATGATTGCTAACACACGCAACCCCGCCCTACCCTGCCATTCCCCCCATTTTCAGGCTGCCTTTAATCATGCAACGCGCAACGCATTAGGCAGCCTGAAACCGCGCTCGTGCAAATCCTCCCCCTACAACCGCACTTCAATCCCCGCTTGCTGCATTGCCAACTTGGCTTCGCGAATGCTCACTTCGCCAAAGTGAAAAATGCTCGCCGCCAACACCGCATCGGCTTTGCCTTGCAACACGCCATCCACCAAATGCTGCACATTGCCCACGCCGCCCGACGCAATCACAGGAATCTCCACCGCATCCGACACCGCCCGCGTTAGCGGCAGATTGAAGCCGATTTTGGTGCCATCTCTATCCATGCTGGTGAGCAAGATTTCGCCTGCGCCGCGCCGTTGCATTTCGCGCGCCCAATCCAGCGCATCCAAGCCCGTGTCGTTGCGCCCGCCGTGGGTGAAAACGTGCCAACGCGTGTTATTCTCGTCCACCGCCTTGGCATCTATGGCAACCACAATCGCTTGCGAACCAAAAAACGCCGCCGCTTCGCTCACCAAATCGGGATTGCTAACCGCAGCAGTGTTGATGCTCACCTTATCCGCGCCCGCATTAAGCAAGCGGCGAATATCCGCCACGCTGCGCACGCCGCCGCCCACCGTAAGCGGAATAAACACGCGGCTGGCAACATCTTCAATCACGTTTAAAATCGTATCGCGATTATCGCTGCTGGCGGTGATGTCTAGGA
>CAUQDE010000270.1:0-2944 GCA_963516425.1 uncultured Kingella sp. | reverse complement strand
GCCAAATCCGCCGACCAAGCCTGCTGCCCGTTGGTGCGCACATAGCCGTTGCCCACCATGCCGCCTTTGAGCAAGCCTTTGTATTGCAACGCCGTTTCTTTCGGAATCCGCAGTTTCACTTTAAACATCAGCTTCGCCCGCTCGCTTGCCGTTTCCACGTTTTTCGGCGTGAACTGCGCCTCGGTGGCGATAAAGCTGATTTTGGCAGGGAATACCGCATCCACGCCGTCTAGCTTAATCCGCGCCTCGTCGCCCACTTTCAGGCTGCCTACTTGTGCCGTGGGCAAGAAAATCGCCATGCTGGCATCGCTAAAATCCAGCAGGCTCACTACCTTGCTGCCCGCACCAATCACATTGCCCACCTGCGCGATTTTGTATTCCACGCGGCCATCTTTCGGGCTGGTGATTTGCATGTCGCTGTTGGCAGACTGCGCCAATTTAAGCTGCGCCTGCCGCGCCGCCACGCCCGCTTGCGCTTCCGCCACTTGCGCTTGCGCCTGCCGCACCGCCGCCAAGGCTTCCGCTTTCGCCGCCTGCGCCGCTTTCACCGCAGCCGCCGCGCCATCGCGTTGCGAACGACGACGCTGCGTTTCCGCAGGCGAAACCAAATCTTCGCTTTGCATTTTGCCCGCGTTATCCAATTCCATTTGCGCCAATTTTTGCTGATGCAACTGCGCGGCAATCTGGGCATCGGCGCGCGCCACCGCTTCTTGCGCCTGTTTCACGCCCGCTTGCGCCCGTTGCACCGTCTCTTTCGCCGCCAATTCGCCCGCTTCGGCTTCTTCCACGCGGCTGGATGCGGTGTCCGATGACAATTCCGCCAACACATCGCCCGCCTTCACTTCGCTGCCCTCGTCCACATTCATGCTTTTCACCCGCCCTGCATACAGGGTGGCGACATCAATGCGCTCCAATTCCAAGCGCCCGTTGGAGGCGATAATGTTTTCAGGCTGCCTATCGGCGTGCTGCTTTTGGTAAACCGCAAAACCCGCCGCGCCCGCAGCCACAATCACCACCGGAATAATCCATTTTTTCATTGCGTTTCCTTCGCACTAAACAAAGCCTTTATCATCCAATCCACACGCTGCGCCAGCGCCTCATCAGTTAGCTGCTGCAAAATCGGCTGGCGCAATTCATCAGGCATCACGCCAATACGGCTAAACGTGTTCGCCGTCAAAATCGGCAGCAAAATGCTGGTTTGCAACTGGCTAATCGCATGAATCGCCTGCTCGTCCGACATCTGCGGCGCAATTTCGCCCACGATTTGCCGCACCAGACGAAACTCGCGCAACACCAATTCCTGCACGCTTTTTTGCGCCATTTCCACATTATCCGCGCTGTCAATCAGCATCCGCGTTATCCACGGCACCTCTGCGCGCAACGATAAGGCAGCCTGAAAATACAAGCGGCGCAAACGCTCCATCGGCGGCGCATCGGCGGCAAACTCGGGTGCCAGCCAGCCAAACGCCTGCTCAAAATGCTGCGCAAACACTTGGCTTATAAAATCATCCTTGTTGGCAAACAAATGATGAAACAGACCCGAGCTGAGCTTGGCTTCTTCTGCCAACATGCGCACAGATAATTTTTGGTAGCCCAGTTGTGGATAAAGTTTTTCCGCAGCCAAAATAAATTGCTGAGAAGAAGAAATATCAAGCGACATAAAAGCGGTTGGACAGTTGTCCAATAAGAGTTAAAAAATTAAGGCAGCCTGAAAATCACACGCTTGCCTGTTGATAGCCAAATGATTGGTTGGATTGGTTTTAAAAACAAGCGGATTGTAGCCCAGCCAACAAGTTTGGCGCAATGTTTTCAAGGATTTCAGGCTGCCTGAAACCAATGAAACCTTGTATAATCCGCCGCGCAGGCAAAACAGGCAGCCGCCGCGTGGCAACACGGGGAGGAAAGTCCGGGCTACACAGAGCACAATGCCAGCTAACGGCTGGGCGTGGTAACACGACGGAAAGTGGCGCAGAGAGCAAGACCGCCGATGGCGCAACGCGCACAGGCAAGGGTGAAAAGGTGCGGTAAGAGCGCACCGTGCCGTTGGTAACAACGCGCAGCAGGCTAAACCCCATTGGTAGCAAGACCAAACAGAACGCATTAACGCTGCTCGCCGAGCGTTCGGGTAGGTTGCTTGAACTTTGTGGCAACGCAAAGTCTAGATGAATGGCTGTTCAACGAC
Organism: uncultured Kingella sp.; assembly: GCA_963516425.1. GTDB lineage: Bacteria > Pseudomonadota > Gammaproteobacteria > Burkholderiales > Neisseriaceae > Kingella_B. The sequence goes on along the minus strand of CAUQDE010000270.1, from coordinate 762 downwards.
AGAACCCGGCTTATCGTTTCGCCTGTACCCGATTATTCAAAGCACAAAAAGGCAGCCTGAAAACGAATTTTCCGTTTTCAGGCTGCCTTATCTTGCGCGGTTAAGCGATTAGAAAATGGATTTAATCATGCCCGCAGTTGCTGCGATGCCACCAATCAAGCCCACTGCGCCAGCGGCTGTGCCCATTGCGCCGTTGATTTGATCGCGTTTGTTGGCACGTTTTTCACGCTCCAAAGCCAATTCTTCGGATACGTTAGCACGTTGGCGACGGTGTTGTTCCAACTCGGCGCGAGAAAGTTGCGCTTCTTTGCGGTTACGCCCTGCTTTGATGGCGGCAGAATCGCTGCCGATTGCCATGTCGCCCACAGAGCTGCCGCTGGTGGTGCAACCTGTTGCGATGAATGCAGTTAAAACCAAGAATAGAATGTTATTTTTCATTGCATAAACTCCAAAGGATTAAAAATTAGTGCAGGATGTACACTTTGCGGTTGCCATAAGCGCGGTTGATGGCATCGGCTTCGTCCATCATTTCTTCGCGGCGTTCGCCACGGCGTTCGCGGCGTTCTGCGCGTTCTGCGGCTTGCACGGCGCGGGAATCGGCTTCCATAGCAGCAGATTGCTCAGGCGTTGGGTTGAAGTGTTGCGTGCCGTAAGTTACGCAGCCGGTGAGGCTTGCAGCCAATACCAAGGATAATAGGGTGTGTTTCAACACGATGAGTTTCTCCGTTTTAAGAAAAGTAAATGGCGAGAAAATTCAGCCAT
>CAUQDE010000269.1:0-2951 GCA_963516425.1 uncultured Kingella sp. | reverse complement strand
CGCAACGCCCCTCGCGCAAAACAATTCACAAACCGCGACACTGCGTTTATCCACACAACACTCGTCGGAGTGTTTTTTTGTTTATGTTGTTTAATCATTTGGGGAATATAAAAGGCAGCCTGAAACAGAGTTCTTTCAGGCTGCCTTTATTTGCGCCATCACAATTCCCGCAGGAACGCTTGAATAAACGCAATCTTTTCGTGCTCGCTCATGGCGTTAAACGTGGCTTGGTGTTCGCGGATGTGGTCGATTAGGGGGTAGTATTCTTCGTCCACGTGGCGTTTGTCCAGTTTGCGCCCGAGGTTGCCCTCGTTGCTGCGCCCGAGAAATTTGGAAATCAGGTAATACGGCGATTTGAGCTTGAACAGCATTTCGCCCGTGTCGGCGTCAAACACCATAAAGCCTTCGTGTTCCACGGTTTTGAGCAGGGCTTTGAGTTCGCCGAAGGTGATGTTGTTTAAGGTTTGCGGGCGGGCGATGCCGTGCTCTTGGGCGATTTGGTCTAGCCGGCTTTCGGTGAATTGTTCGCCTGTGGCAACGTTGCGGATGCCGATTAGGGTTTCGCCGAATGTTTCTCGGATGGTGTGGACATCGCCGGGGTCGGTGATTTCAAACATAAAGGTGTGGTTGGGATAGGCTTGGAATAGGGCTTCATACCGGGCGCAATGGGTTTGCACGAGGTGGGCGAAATCGCTATCCAGCGAGCCTGTGGTGGAATAGAGGGTTCGGTTGTCGAAGGCTGCGCCGTGGCTGGGGTGGTTTTCAGGCAGCCTCACATAGGTGTAGCAGCCGAGAAAGCCGTTTACTTTGACTACGGCGGTTAAGCGGTGGTCGTCGGTGATGTGGATGGGGTAGCGGCTGTTGGCGGCGATGCGCTCGGAGTAGTTAAACACTTTGTTAAAGGGGCGGATGATGATTTGGTTGTGTTGGTCTAACACGATGCCGCGCATTTCCAGCAGGGCGTTGTCAAAGCGGTTTTCGTAGAACACGCTGCGGGCGTATTTTAAAACGGAGAGTTGGGGATATTTTTTGCTGGCTTTGATGCTGAAATCGCGTCGTCCTAGGCGTAGGTAGTCTTCGCTGATGTAGGTGTGGCGCGTGGCATCGTATTGTGGGGTGCGGTTTTTGAATTGGGTCATTTCTTGGATTTGGGCGTGTTGTTCGGGTGTCATGGGTTGGATGGCGGGAATGTGGATTTCGTCGCGCAAGGGGTTTTGGTTGAGCTTGATGTAGGCGGCGAGCACGCCGGCTTCGTCAACGCCGTGGGTGTTGGGGTGGAAATTGTGCAGGCGGTACACCTCGGTTTGAAAGCCGTGTTTGCGGGCGGCTTGCAGCATTTGGATGCAGGCGGCGGTTTTTTGGTTGGTGTTGGAATTGATGATGAGGATGTCGTGCTCGGGGTGTTGCTGCCCTTGTTTGAGCGCGGTTTTGAAGCGGGCGCGTCCTTTTTCTTGCGCGGCGGCGAGGGCTTCGCTGCTCCATTGGTATTCGCCGTTTGCGTTGGTGAGTTCTTGGTCGTTTTCTATGTGGACGATTTGGGCGTGGGGATGGGCGCTTTGGAATCGGGCGATGAGTTCGGCGGCGTGGGTGGTTTTGCCCGAGCCTTGGTGTCCGCGCAGGAGAATGAATTTTTGCATGGTGGGGGTTCCTTAGGTGTTGGGGTTGGCGGGCAGCGGCGCGTTACCCGTTTTAACTTCGTTGAAGCCTACGGTTTTCAGGCTGCCTTTATGCGGTTTGGGCATGGGAGCCGGTTTATAAGGCAGCCTGAAAACGGGCGGCGCATCGGCAAAACAGGTTTTCAGGCTGCCGCTGTTTCCAAAATATAGCGCACGCTGCTTTGCCGCACGAACGCGCGGCGGTTGTCGGGCAGGCGCAGCACGAACAAGCCGTCCCAGCCGCCGAACGGGTTATTCTCGCCGCGGATTTGCCCGATGATGGCGACGTTGTCAAACATTTGCCCGTCGGACATTTTGATTTGGTAGCGCATATCGGGGCGGATTTTAACGGCATCTTGCGCGGCGGGGAGCGATTGGGCGCGGAGCTGTTCCACGCACGCGGCGGTTTTCGCATCGGATGGCGATGATGATGTAAACGGCAAGCAGCAGAAACGCGCTTGCAATGGTTTGCCATAGGGTCATGGGGGATTTCCTTTGGATAGGCAGCCTGAAAACGGGTGGCGCGTGCCATTTGGTTTTCAGGCTGCCTTTGTTGCGCTTAAGCTGCCCAGCGCGGCGGGTTGAAGAAAAAACGTTCTGCCAAAATGGTTTTTCAGGCTGCCTGAAACCATCGGGCAAGCCGTTTTGCGACGATTGCGCGTGTTTACATGGCTTCGGGCAGCGCGATGCGTTCAATCTCGTCCACCCAAAAATCCGCGCTCATGCCGCGTTCGGCAAACGTGCCGATGAGGCTGAACACGCTGTCGCTGAAACCGCCGATGTTCAAAATATCGCTGCGGTTTTGCGTCTGCGCGGTGGTGTAGGGCTGGATGTCGAGGCAGATCAGTTTGGCGCGGGGGCAGCGGCGTTTGAGCGCGTCCCATTCCTGCATCAGGCTGGTTTTGCTGTTCCAATGCTGCTCGCGGTCGGCCCAGCTTTCGTTGTCCGACACCATAATCAGCAAGTCCACCTCTGCTTTTTTGCGGTTCAGCTCCGCCAAGGGCGCGCTGCACGCCGTGCCACCGCCGCCGACGCTGGCGAGTTTTGCCGCGTTGGTCATGATGCTGTCGCGCGGGTTGAGCCGCACGTTCACTACATGGTTTTCAAACGGCAGCACGGTTGCCTGCGGATTGGTACGCAACATCGCCGCCGACACCAGCGCCGCCACGTCCACGCAGCGGGTGCGGCTGGTTGCCGAGCCGCGATAGCCCGTAACGGGGCTGGACATTGAGCCCGACACATCGGGGCAGACCACCACATTGCCTTGAATGCTGGGCACGTTTTTCACCGCCAGCT